>JAFAWC010000483.1 GCA_019242135.1 Mycobacteriaceae bacterium
ATGGACCACTCCGTCGATCGGGGCGGGGCGCTCTCGGGAAGCGCCGTGGTCACCACGAGTGCGATCGTGATCGCACTCATCAAGGTGCGCATTATCTTCCGGGAATTCATGGAGGTCAGACGCGCTCCCGCCGTGTTGCGCCGTCTCACCGACGCCTGGATCGTGCTCATCGCGGTGAGCCTGCTCAGCAGCTATTTCATCGGCATGGCGCTGCGCTAGGTGGCGAATCTCAAAGGCCCAGCGACTTGGCGATGATCATCTTCATCACCTCGCTGGTTCCGGCGTAGATGCGCGCCACGCGGGCGTCGGTGTAGAGGCGGGCGATCGGGTACTCCATCATGTAGCCGTAGCCGCCGAAAAGCTGCAGGCAGCGGTCGACGACGCGGGCCTGCATCTCCGTGCAGAACAGCTTCACCCGCGCGGCGTCGGCGCCGGACAGCTCCCCGTCCGTGTGGTCACGCACAGCCCGGTCCAGCATCGTCTGTGCGGCCTCGATGTCCGCCGACACAGCCGCGAGCTCGAACTTGGTGTTCTGAAATGACGCGACCGGCGTCCCGAACGCCTTGCGGTTCTTGACGTATTCGATCGTCGCGGTGAGCGCCGAACGCGCCTGCGCGACCGACCCGACCGCGACGGTCAGCCGCTCCTGCGGCAGGTTGTGTCCGAGATAGCCGAACGCTTCGCCCTCCTCCCCCAGCCGGTTGGCAGCTGGCACCCGCACGTCGGTGAACGACAGTTCGGCGGTGTCTTGAACCTTGCAGCCCATCTTCTCCAGCTCGCGGCCCCGGGAAAAGCCGGGCATACCGTCCTCGACGACCAGCAGTGTCAGGCCTCGCCGCCGGTTCTCGGCGTCGGACGAGGTCCGGGCAACCACAATGACAAGATCGGCCTGAATGCCGCCGGTGATGAAAGTCTTCGCCCCGTTGACGATGTAGCCGTCACCGTCGCGCACCGCCGTGGTCCGCATTCCGGCCAGGTCGGAGCCGGTGCCAGGTTCGGTCATCGCAATCGCGGTCAGCGCTGTGCCGGCCGCCAGCCCCGGGAACCAGCGTTGCCGCTGTTCGGCGTTCGCGTAGTGCAGGAAGTAGGGCAGGATGACCTCGAGCTGGGTGCGCACCGTCGACAACGTGACCAGGGCCCGGGCCGCCTCCTCCTGCAGAACTACGTTGTAGCGGTAATCGGCGATCCCGGCGCCCCCGTACTGTTCGGGAATCGCCATGCCGAGCATGCCCAGCGCACCCATCTGCTTGAACACGTCGCGAGGCATCCGGCCGGCCTTCTCCCAGTCGGGATAGTGCGGTACCACTTCCTTTTCGATGAAGTCCCGCGCCAGCGCCCGGAACGACTCGTGGTCTTCGGTGAACAGGTCTCGGCGCACCGTCAGCCCTACGTGACCAGTTCGACGAGCGTGGCGTTGGCGGTGCCACCGCCCTCGCACATGGTTTGCAGGCCATAGCGAATCCCGTTGTCGCGCATGTGGTGAACCATCCGGGTCATGAGCACGGCGCCGGAGGCGCCGAGTGGGTGGCCGAGCGCGATCGCACCGCCGAGCGGATTGAGCCGCCCGGCGTCGGCGCCGGTCTCGACGAGCCAGGCCAGCGGTACCGGGGCAAACGCCTCGTTCACCTCGAAGATGCCGACATCCGAAAGGGCGACTCCGGCTTTTCGCAGCACCTTCTCGGTCGCCGGGATGGGACCGGTCAGCATCAGCACCGGATCGGCTCCCGTGACGGCCCCCGCGCGGTAACGGACGATCGGCGTGAGATCCAGCTCGTAGGCCTTCGCCGACGTCGTCACCAGCAGCGCCGCGGCGCCGTCGGATATCTGAGATGAGTTGCCCGCGTGGATCACTCCGTCGTCGACGAACGCGGGCTTCAATGTGGCAAGCTTCTCCACGGTGGTCCCGCGCCGCACGCCCTCGTCGGCGGCCACCACCGTCGCCACGTCGGGGAACACGGGGACGATCTGGCCTTCGAAGGCCCCGCTGTCCTGCGCCGCCGCGGCCCGCTCATGCGACAG
>JAFAWC010000552.1 GCA_019242135.1 Mycobacteriaceae bacterium
GCCGTCCTTGTATCGGGGCAGAGCCGTTTTCTTGAGGCTGGAGAAGATGTCGCTGCGCACCGACACCTCCTTGACGTCCTTGTGCTTGGTGACAACCCAGAAGCCGCCGTCGTCGAAACCGCCGACTCCCTTGGGCTGCTCGTTCCACCAGATCGGCGCCGATCGGCGCATCTCCGCGAGTTCGTCGACGGGAAGACGCTCGGCGTAGATGTCCGGGTCGGTGAAGTCGAATCCTGGCGGCAAGTTGGGAGTGGACGTGGGCGTGGGCTCGGGCGTGGGCATCGACGCACTTCCTCGGTAGAACGTGTTCTGATTCCGGTAACGCATTGCTACACCACCAACCCGGCATCCGTCACGGTGTCGACGAAGGTGGCAGGTTCTGCCAGCGCACGGCAGTGTGGGGTGATGGGGAAGGAGACGGATCTGGTGACCGGTGCTCCGCGGTGGCTTCGGTTCGTCATGATCTCGGACCGCGCCGGCTCCTCGTGGTACATCGGCGCGGGCTTCTTCTTCGCACCCGTGCTCGCCGTCGTGTCGCCGTGGCCGACGCTCACCGCCGTCCTCTGGGTGCTCATCGCGGTCGCCGGCCTCTGGCTCGGGCTGCTCGGCATCGCGATGGCCACCGGCCTGGCCATCGTGTTGCGATCGGGCGCCGAGATAGGAGAGGACTTCTGGTGGTCCGTGCTCGCCGACAAGCGACGGGCCGGGCGAAAGTCTGCCGCGAGCTTTCGCTGACGGCCCTCACCCGCCGGGCCGCGGCGTGCTCGGCGGGGACGCCGTCGACCCTTGCCCCGGCGGCGTCTCGGCCGGGAACGAGTGTGGCTCGCGGTACTGGATCACCGGCTCGCGCCGGAGGACGGTATCGGCGGCGGTGATGACGAGCTGCTGCGTGGTGAGCGAATATGTCACCCCATCGTTGCGCGCGACGAACTCACGGTTACCGGCGGCGTCCACGGCCACCTGGAGCGCCGCGCCGTCGCTCAACCGCACGCCGTGATAGGCGTACCCGCCCTGCTGGTCGGCGCAGATGGTGACCAGCGAGGCGTCGGTGCGGGCAATCGCGACGGCGGTTAGCGAACCCTCGCATCTGGCGCTCGAGTTGAGAAATCCGCGATCGTCGGCGGGATAGGGCCCGGCCGGCGAACTCGCCTGGGTGGCCGTGGCACCCGGGCTGGGCTGGGCGCCGGCGAAGGGAAGCGAGCTCGTTGTCCAGGACTTCTTGATGATGTCGTGCACAAAAGCGAACGTGCAGAACAGCGCAAGAACTGCGGCCAGCCCTGCGAGCTTGGCCATTGACGGCGGCCGCAAGCGAGCCATCGGGTCGGTCCTCCAGGTAGCCGGACATTCGCCGTCAGCAGACCACCTTTGGCCCGTGAAAGTCGCCTTCAGCCCGCCGTGTCGCAGTCACGAAAGCGAAACGACTCGATCGGCTCTGCGCCCCGCAGGATCCTCAGGCGGAGGCCGCCTCATTGAGCTCGGTCAGCGTGTTCGTCGCCTCGAGGTACTCGTGCACCCACCGCTCGATGACGGCGGAGGTCTTCTCGACCTTGGTGAGCTGTCCCACGACCTGCCCGATCGGGTTGAATGCGACATCGATGCTCTGGTCAGGGTATTTGTGCGTTGCCGCGACGGCCATCCCCGACACCATGTACTGCAACGGCATTCCCAGCGGCTCCGGATTGCCCGGTGTTTGCCATGCGTCGGTCCAGTCGTTGCGCAACATCCGGCACGGTTTGCCCGTGAACGACCGGCTCCGCACGGTGTCGCGGCTGGTCGCGTTGGCGTAGGTCGCCTGTTGGACGGCGGTGTTCTCGGCCTCCTCCACCATGAGCCACTGCGAGCCGGTCCACGCGCCCTGGGCGCCCATGGCCAGCGCGGCGGCAATCTGATACCCGCTGCCGATGCCGCCGGCCGCGAGCACCGGCACCGGTGCGACCTCCTTGACGACCTGCGGCCACAACACGATCGAACCGACCTCACCGCAATGGCCGCCGCCCTCACCGCCCTGGGCGATGACGATGTCGACGCCCGCCGCGGCGTGTTTGCGAGCCTGGGACGGCGAGCCGCACAGCGCGGCGACCTTGCGGCCGGCTTCGTGGATGTGGGTGATCATGTCGACGGGAGGCGTGCCCAGCGCGTTGGCGATCAACGCCACGTTCGGGTGCCGCAACGCGACCTCCACCTGCGGCGTGGCGGTCGCTTCCGTCCAGCCGAGCAGCTGCAGCGCGTCGCCGTCGCTGTCGTCGACGGGCACGCCATGGTCGGCGAGGATCTTGCGAGCGAAATCGAGGTGCTCGGCCGGGACCAGTGACTGCAGCATCTTCTCGAGCTCGTCGGCCGACAGGTTCTCGTCCATGCCCTCGTACTTGTTCGGGATGACGATGTCGACCCCGTAAGAATGATCGCCGATGTGCTCGTCGATCCAGCTGAGTTCGATCTCGAGCTGCTCGGGGGTGAATCCGACGGCGCCGAGCACGCCGAAGCCGCCGGCCTTGCTCACCGCAACAACGACGTCGCGGCAGTGGGTGAAGGCGAAGATCGGGAACTCGATACCCAGCTCGTCGCAGATGGCGGTGTGCATACCTGCTCCTTCGGAGGCGGTCGGCGAACTGAAACGTGTTCTAGTTTAGTACCGGCTGCGACGGCTGGTGCAGCGGGGGACGCGTCGGGCGCGCGAATGCCTGTTGATGACCCGCACCGCTGGATAACTGCCCCGCGTCTGCTTTATATCGGTTCGGAAACCGTCACATGCGTCACTTGAGTAACTTCAGTAACACCCATACCTTCGGGCTGGCGTCCACAACACAAGGGATGGGAAACACACATGTCACGGATCGGCACTCGCATCGTCACCATCGCAGCCGCAGCAGGAGGCCTCGCCACGGCCTTTCTCGCGTTGAGC
>JAFAWC010000680.1 GCA_019242135.1 Mycobacteriaceae bacterium
CCTGCCCGGCGGTGCAACACGAACGCTGCTGGCCGGCGGATTGAACTGGCCGCTGGACCTCGCCGTCGGTGGCGACGGCAATCTCTACGTTGCCGACGGCACCTACTTCTACGTCGTGCGCCCCGACGGGTCGTTGCAGACGGTCGGCATGCTGTTCTCACCGGGTTATCCGGGGTTCCTGCGCGGCGTGGCACCGACCGCCGACGGTGAGTTCGTCGTGACCACATCCGGGGGTCAGGTGTCGCGGTATCGGCCCGCCGGCGGTGAAACCGACGTGCTGGCTGACGGATTCGACCAGCTCTACGGCATCGCGGTCGGGCCCCGTGGGGTCGTGGTCGCCGAACTCGGTGCGGAGCGGATCCTGTTGATCAGCGAGGGCAACGTCGAGGTGGTCGGGTCGAACCTGCAGGCCCCCGTCGGCGTGGCGATCGGGCCCGACGGCGCCGCGCTCGTCGCGGAATCCGCCGCCGGACGGGTGGTTCGGCTGGCTGGAACGACCGCCGAGACCGTGGTTGACGGACTGCAGTGTCCTCAGGGCATTCTGGTCGCCGCCGGGCAGCTCTACATCGTCGACGCGGGCGCCAAGGAACTGATCCAGTTCGACTTGACGACGCACGCACGCCGCACCATCGCGTCGGGACTTCCGGTCGGGTCGCCGCCCGGTGTCGTTCCCAAGCCGCTGAAGGGAATGCCCCCGTTCTCCGGGCCGCAGGGCCCATTTGCGGGCCTCACGGCCGGGCCGGACGGCACAGTGTTCATGTCGGCCGATGGCGATGGCAGCGTTCTTGCATTCCGCCGGATAGACACGTGACCGTCAGCCCCGTCGAGCACCGCTATCTTCAGGTCGCGCGCGCGCTGCGGAAGGAGATCGTCGATGGGGTGTACCCGGTGGGTTCGCAGCTGCCGACCGAACATGAGTTATGTGAACGGTTTTCGGTCAGCCGCTACACAGTCCGCGAAGCATTGCGGCGGCTGCGCGACGACAACCTAGTAACGTCCCGCCCGCGTGCAGGAACCCTGGTGGTACCCCGCCCCGCGTCCAATTCGTATGCCCAGGACGTGATGTCGATCAACGACTTGATCGCATTCGCGGCCGGGACGCAGTTCGTGATCGAGTCCAACGCGACGGTGAAGGTTGACGATGACCTCGCTTCACGCACCCCCCTGGGCGTGGGCACCGAGTGGCTCGCCGTGCGCGGACACCGGCAGGCCGAGGGCGCGTCGGCGCCGATCTGCCGGACGGAGTACTACATCAACCGGCTGTTCGCGGCGGTGGGCAGGCTCCTGCAACGACACAGCGGTCCGATCTTCCCCCTCATCGAGGACCTGTTCGGGGTCAGTGTCGTCGAGGTGCACCAGGAGATCGCCGCGGTGGTGATCACGCCAGAATTGGCGGCCGGCCTGAAGGTTGAGGTGGGAACCGCGGCCCTGGAGATGCAGCGCACGTACAAGACATCGGACGGCGAGATAGCGCAGGTCACGATCAACACCCATCCATCGGCGCGGTTCCGCCACGCCATGACGATGCGCCGGGTCAAGGGCTAGGCGCGCGGTGGCAGGCCGCGAAGACAGCCAGCTCAGGACCGACGCCTACCGGCGCGGATTGTGGGTGCACACCACACTGGCCGACTCGCTGCGGGAGGCCGCAAGAACCACGCCGCAGCGAACAGCCTTGGTAGACGGCGACGTCCGGTTGGACTGTGCGCGGCTGGACGCCGAAGCGACGGCGCTGGCGCAGACACTGCTGATGCGCGTACCGACCGGCAGCGTGGTCTCGTTCATGCTGCCCAATTGGCATGAGGCCGCGGTCATCTACCTTGCGGCCACTTTGGCCGGGATGGTGGTCAACCCGATCCTGCCTTCGCTGCGCGAGCGTGAGCTGCAGTTCATCCTGTCGGATTCGGGCAGCCGCATCGTTTTCGTACCGTCGGCGTTCGGGGGCCACGATTACGCGTCGATGCTGGCGCGCGCGACCGCGCAGATGGAGTCGCCACCTGAGATCATCGTCGTCCGTGGTGACGACGCCGGCAATCACGTGCCGTTTGCTTCCCTCTTCGATGACACGGCCGAATCGGTTGAGCTGCCATCGCTTGATCCCCATGCCGTTCGAATGATCCTGTATACCTCGGGAACGTCGGGGCGGCCCAAAGGTGTCCTGCACAGCCACAACTCCATCCACGCTTTGATCTGTCAGGTTCGCGATCACTGGTTGGTCGATGCCGGGGACCGGTTCCTGGTCGCCTCCCCGATCGCCCACATCGGCGGGTCCATCTACGCTTTCGAATGTCCCCTGCTGCTGGGTACCACCGCAGTGCTGATGGAGCGCTTTGACGCCGACCGCGCTGTGACGCTCATGCAGCGGGAGCGGTGTACTCACATGGCCGGGGCGACGCCGTTTTTGGAGCGCGTGCTTAGTGCCGCAGAACGGTCCGCAACGCGCCTGCCCGACCTGAAGGTGTTCGTCTGCGGGGGCGCATCGGTGCCCCCGTCACTGATTCGGCGAGCGACTACCTACTTCGACCATACCGTCGTCACGCGCGTTTACGGATCGACGGAGGTGCCGGTCACTACCGTCGGCTCGATGCACCCCGGTGACACGGACCATGCCGCTGACACTGATGGACAGCCGGGCATCGCCGACATCAAGCTCGTGGACCCCAGCACGGGAAACCAAGGCGCGGGAGAGATTTGGGCGCGGGGGCCGCAGATGCTGACAGGCTACCTGCATTCCGGAGACGAGAGCGAATCCTTCGACGCCGAGGGCTTTTTCCGCACGGGAGACCTGGCGCGGTGGGTCGACGGGAATTACCTTGTCGTCACGGGCCGCGCGAAGGACATCATCGTCCGTCACGGTGAGAACATCTCCCCCAAGGAAGTCGAAGACGTCCTTGTCGGCCACCCCGGTATCGCCGAAGTCGCCGTCGTCGGACTGCCCGATGACCGCACCGGGGAGCGCGCGTGCGCGGTCATTGTGCCCTCCGGCGGCACCGATCCCGATATCGCCGCGTTGAGGGATTACCTGCAGGCCCAGGGGGTCGCGCGGTTCAAGGTTCCAGAACAGGTAGTCATCTGGGAGTCGCTGCCGAAGAACGACGCGGGAAAGGTCATGAAGAACCAGATCCGTGCGGCGCTGATCAAAGGTGGGCAGGTGAAATGCAGGTAGCAATCGTCACGGGCGCGAGTAGCGGTATCGGTTTCGGCTGCGCGACCAAACTCGCGCAAATGGGCACGGCGGTGCTCGGGGTCGGCAGGGATCCCTTCCGGCTTGGCGAGTTGGAGACTGCGCTGAAAAAAGAGACAGGCGATCGCGAACGCGTCGGCACGGTCGCGGCGGACCTGACCGACGATGATGCGCCGCAGCGGATCGTCCAAACTGCGGTCGCTCGGTGGGGCCACATCGACGTTCTGGTCAACAACGCCGGCGTGGGCAGCCCCAAGCCGCTACATGAAACCGACGACGAATCGCTTGACTACTTCCTGAATTTGATGCTGCGCGCACCGTTTCGGCTGGCGCGCGAGGTGATACCGCACATGGCGCGCGGATCGGCGATCATCAACGTGACATCCACGTTCGCGGTCATCGGCGGCCTGCGCGGCGGCGCGTACTCGGCGGCCAAGGGCGGGTTGACGGCGCTGACCATGCACATCGCATGTCAATACGGGCCGCAGGGCATCCGGTGCAACGCGGTGGCGCCGGGTGTGACGTTGACTTCGATGGTCGAAAAGCGGCTGGCGGACGAGCGGTTCCGCAAGATCAACACGGAGATGACGCCCTATCCGCGGCTGGGCACAATCGACGACGTTGCGAGCACGGTGGCGTTCTTGTGCTCGGAGGGGGGCAGTTTCATCAATGGCCAAACGATCGTGGTGGACGGCGGGTGGAGTTCGACGAAGTACCTGTCGGACTTCGCGTTGACCTCGGAGTGGGTGACGCGTTGAATTTGTTCGCTGTGCTCGACCAGGCCGCCGCCCGGTTCGCCGATCGCGGTGCCGTATATCACGGGGAGCGCCAATTATGCACGTGGCGCGAACTGCGTGAGCGAGCGCTGCGGCTCGCGACCTCGGTGCGCGAGGCGGGTGGCACCGGCGCGCGGATCGCCATCGCCAGCGAGAACCGGCCGGAGATCCTCGAATTGATGTTCGCGATATGGGCTGCGGAGTGCGCGGTCGTTCCAATCAACTTCAAGCTTCATCCGCGGGAAATGGCACAGATCGTCGAAGACGCCGACGTGGCACAGATCTTCGCTTCGCCGACGATCGCGGGGCGCCTCGCGTTTGTCGATGTCCCGATCGAAACGATTGGCGCAGAATCCTATTGCCAGCGGTTGTCCGCCGATATGTGCGCTCCCCCGTCGACGAACCCATCGACGCTGGCCTGGCTTTTCTATACCAGCGGCACCACCGGCCGAGCGAAGGGCGCGATGCTGTCGCACCGGAACCTGACGGCGATGACGGTCGCTCACCTCGCCGACATCGATGCGCCCGACGAGAACTGCAGCCTCGTGCACGGTGCGCCGATGTCGCACGGCTCGGGCCTCTATATCGCTCCGTACGTGCTGCGCGGCGCCCGCCAGGTGGTGCCGGAGTCCGGCGCTTTCGACGCGGCCGAATTCCTGGATTTGTGCGACAGCCATCCCGGATCAAGTGCCTTCCTGGCTCCGACGATGGTGCAGCGCCTGGTCGAAACGGGATGTTCCCGCCCGCGCCATCTCCGTACGATCGTCTACGGCGGCGGCCCTATGTATGTCGACTGCCTCAAGAAGGCGATGACGGCGTTCGGGTCGATCTTCGCCCAGATCTACGGTCAGGGTGAGTCACCCATGACCATCACAGGCCTGCGCCGCGTTGATCACGAGTCAGCCAACGACGCGGTTCTGGGCTCGGTCGGCTACGCTCGGTCCGGCGTGGACGTCGCCGTTCGGCGCGACGACGGCAGCGCCGCGGGTACCGGCGAGATCGGTGAGATCGTCTGCCGCGGAGATGCCGTGATGTGCGGCTACTGGAACGATGTCGATGCCACGCGTAACACACTGAAGGACGGCTGGCTCTACACCGGCGACATGGGGTCGTTCGACGACCGCGGATATCTCACGCTTCGCGACCGCTCCAAGGACGTCGTGATCAGCGGCGGCAGCAACGTATACCCACGCGAGGTCGAAGAGGTGCTGCTCGAGCACCCCGAGGTGTCAGAGGCCGCCGTGGTCGGTGCGCCGGATGCCGAATGGGGCGAGGTGGTGGTCGCGTTCATCGTCGGCGCAGTGCAGCCGGCCGAGCTGGACACATTCCTGCTGGAGCGCATAGCGCGATTCAAGCGCCCGAAGCGGTATCTGTATGTCGATGCCCTGCCGAAGAACAGCTACGGCAAGGTGTTAAAGCGCGATCTGCGGAACCAGTTGGCGTAAACCGGCTTGACGGCGAGTTCTGCATGAGGGCTGTGGTGTGGGGGTGGCCGCGACCATGGTGCAGAAATCGAGGTCAATTACAGACGTGACTGCGCTTTGATCGCGGTGTCGCTCGTGCGCAGCGGGCGGATCATTGCGTCCTGCGCGAAAGAGGCCAAAAGCTCGCCCTCCTCGGAGTGCACCGCGCCGCGCACATACGACATCCCGGCGCCCACCTGGGTGCTCTCGTGGGTGTACAGCAGCCAGCCGTCCCATCGGACCGGCTCGTGGAAGCTGACGGTGATCGTCATCGGTGCGGTGGACACCGTCAGATGCGACTGGCTGGTGCCGATGCCCTCGTGCGCACGCATGGTTGTCGAAATCCCAAGGTGACCTGTGAAATACGCGATCAGAGCCTTGGCCAAATCGTCGCGGGCCGGGATCGGATCGTAGTGCAGCCAGGCGTACAGTTCGGGCGGTCCGACCTCATCGGGGCTGTTGACGTCGACCACGTCGACGAGGCGCAGTTCGCGTCCGGCCATCGGCATGGCCGAGACGTTGGCGGCGGCGGGCGGCGTGACGTCGGGACGCGGCAGCTGGTGTCGGATCACATCCTCCGACGGCACGTCGACGAAAATGGTCATGGTCATCGCGCGCCGGTCGTTTTGCTGCGCGGAGATGATGGCGGTGGCGGTCGACCGGCCTTCGTGCACGACGTCGACGACCAATTCCACCGGCGCACCCACCAGGACGGCCCGACTGAACACCGCGTGGGCCGAACG
>JAFAWC010000683.1 GCA_019242135.1 Mycobacteriaceae bacterium
AGGCCGCTCGCCGGTGTGGCACCCGACAGCGCGTCGGCCGCCAGGATCATCGCAGCGCCGGTCCAGGTGGTGCGCTCCTCCGGCCAGCGTTTGCCGTCAGCGAAAACCAAACCAGTCCAATAGGATCCGTCTTGCTCACGCAAATGCTGCATCGCGGTGAACTGTTCGCGGGCCGCGCCGTGGTAGCCGATCGCGTCCAGTGCCATGACCAATTCGCATGTTTCGGCACCGGTGACCCATGGCCGGTCGTCGACGCAGCGCACACCGAGGCCGGTGACGACGAACTCTCTCCAGCGTTTCTCGATGCGTGCCGTGGCGGCGGGCCCGCGCAGCGCCCCCCCGAGGACGGGGTAGTACCAATCCATCGAATGACGGCCCTTCTCCTCGAAGACGTCCGGATGCGCGACGATCGCGTGCCCGAGCCGGCCGACCGCCACCTCCCACTCCGGCTGCGGCTCCCCGAGGAAATCTGCAAGCGCAAGCGCGCACCTGATGCTGTGATAGATGCTCGCACAGCCAGTCACCAGTGCGCCCGGCTCCGGGCCTGATTTGCTTCTGGCCCAGCAAATCTCGCCGTATCCGATCTGCAGATCGAGCACGAAGTCGATCGCTGCGCTCACGACCGGCCACATCGCGGCCGCGAACTCACCATCACCGGTGATCATAACGTGGTGCCAGACACCGGTGGCGACATATGCGCAGAAGTTGCTGTCGCTGTTGGCATCCTCGATGGACCCCGCGCGCAGTTGGATCGGCCACGAGCCGTCGGGGCGCTGCATCTGCCGACACCACTCGAACGCGGCGTGTGCGGGACCGAGCAGTCCGGCTGCGGTGAGCGCCATCGCGCACTCCACGTGATCCCACGGGTCAGTGTGGCCGCCGGCGAACCACGGGATGGCGCCCGACGACTCCTGGGCGTCGGCGATCGACAGCGCCGTCTGTCTGCATTGCTCTTGGGTCAGAACACCCGGAACCGACGGCAGGTCGTAGGACCACCTCATCCGGTACCCCGGGTCGCCTCGGCAACCGCAGCACGGGTGCCCGAATGCTGCGTCTTGACGAAATACATCGCCACACTCTTGCCCACCAGCGGGTTGAGCACCGCCTCGGCAGCCCGCGTGATCCTGGGCCTCGTGGAAAGGTCCCACACCAGCATCTTGTGGTAGGCAGACACTGCGGGATGATCCGAAGATGACACTCCCACA
Organism: Mycobacteriaceae bacterium; assembly: GCA_019242135.1. GTDB lineage: Bacteria > Actinomycetota > Actinomycetes > Mycobacteriales > Mycobacteriaceae > Mycobacterium. The sequence continues at coordinate 1,206 of JAFAWC010000683.1, forward strand.
GCGCATTTGAGCCACCAGAACGGGGAGTGCAAGGCGTGCGCATGGTGGCTATGGGTGTGGCTCAGGCCGAAGTCGACCAATTTGGCCCGCAACCGACTGGCCCGATAGATCCTGACGTGGCCGCCCTCGTTGCTGTGGTACTCATCAGAAAGCCACCAGCACACCCGCTCCGGGAACCATCGCGGCACCGTGACGGCCAGCACGCCGCCAACCTTGAGCACCCGAATCAGTTCGGCGATCACGGCGTCATCGTCTGGTATGTGCTCGAGGACCTCCGACGCGATCACGCAGTCGAACGTTTCGTCGGCATAGGGCAACGCAACCGCATCGCCCGCCGTAGCTTCAGCCGTCGCCGATGCCGGCGCCTGCCCGGACTCGGCCATCGCGGTCAGCACGGTCTGTACGTCCTGTACCTGTGTCGAGTCGAGGTCGAACGCGACCACGTCGGCACCGCGGCGATACGCTTCGAACGCGTGCCGGCCCGCACCGCATCCGACGTCGATTACCTTCGTCGACGGGCCGATGCCAAGCCGATCGAAATCCACCGTCAGCATTGGTCATTTCCCCGCGATCGCACGCTCGTACACGCGAACCGTCTGCGCTGCCACCGACTCCCAGCTGAACACCTCAAGAGCCCGGCGCCGGCCGGCCTCGCCGAGACTGCGCCGCCGGTCCGGTGAGTCCAGCAGATTCCCTAGAGCAGCGGTCAATTCACCGATGTCGGCGGCCCTGACCAAGTCGGCGCAGGCGCCATCGCTGCCGAGAACCTCGGGCAGCGCGCCGACACGGCTGGCCACCACGGGTGTCCCGCTGGCCATCGCTTCCACGGCGGGCAGTGAAAACCCTTCGTACAGCGACGGTATGCAGGCCACCTCGGCGGACGCGAACAGCGCCGCGAGGTCCTCGTCGGAGAGCCCGCTGGTCACCCGGACGATGTCGGAGATGCCCAGTTCCGCGATGAGCTTGTCGGTCGGGCCGTTCGGCTCCACCTTGGCGACCAGTTGCAGCTCGAGATCCCGGTCGACGCGCAACCGGGCCACAGCGTGCAGCAGCGTCGCCACACCCTTGAGGGGAATGTCGGCACTTGCGATCGCAATGATTCGGCCCGCTCGGCGCGGCCGCGACGACGGCTTGAACAACTCAGTGTTCACGCCGAGCGGCACGACATGCAGTTGGTCGGTGGACACCCCGAAATCGGTGGCGATGTCGGCGGCCGACGACGTCGACACCGTCAGCAATTCGGGAATCTGGCGCGAAACCCGTTTCTGCATCTTTAAAAATCCGTACCACCTGTGTACCAACGGCTTTCGCCACCAACGGGCCGCAGCCAGATCCAAAATCCGGTCACGGGTGATCGGGTGGTGAACGGTGGCGACGACCGGCAGGCCGGTGGCGGCGATTCTCAGCAGTCCGGTGCCGAGGCTTTGGTTGTCATGCACGACGTCGAATTCGGCGGCTCGATGTGCGAGCAATCTGGCGGCCCGCAGGCTGAACGTCCGAGGCTCAGGGAATCCGGCGGTCCACATCGTCAGAAGCTCGAGCAGATCGACGCGGCTGCGAATCTCGTTGGGCCACGGCACCCGGAACGGGTCGGGCTCGCGGTACAGGTCCAGGCTCGGCACTTCGGTGAAGCGTACCCGCGGATCCAGCACCTCGGGGTACGGCTGCCCGGAAAAGACTTCGACGTGATGGCCGAGCTCGACCAGGCCGTGGCTGAGATGCCGTACGTAGACTCCCTGGCCGCCGCAGTGGGTCTTGCTGCGATAGGACAACAAGGCAATCCGCATACTCGACTCTTTCCGACTCTTCACCACGGCGCGCGATGACGCCTCGAAACGAATCTGCCATACCGGGCGCGGCGTCCTCGTGGGGGGTTGTGCAGCGACATCTGAGCAGTTCGCCTCGGGAACCCGATCAAGGGACGCGGTGCCCTGCGGACGCGTCCTCGTCACGGCGTGCGAGACTCGACCCAGAGCTGGACATGTGTCCGGACTATAGTTCGACGCTGGGATGGGCGCAACGCGCGACGGGAGCCGCGGTGACCGAACAACTGCTGCTAGAGGGCCGGGCCGCGGTCGTCGTGGGCGGCAGCCGTGGCATCGGTCGGGCGGTGTCTGAGCTGCTGGCCGCGTGCGGCGCCGACGTGGTGATCAACGGCCGCGACCCCGCTGCCGCGGCTGACGCCGCGTCGGACATCACGGGCCACGGCGGCCGCGCCATTGCGCACGCCGGTTCACCTGTGGACGAAGCCACGGCCGACCGCCTGATCGACAGCTGCGTGCGCGAGTTCGGCCGCATCGACATCTTGGTGAATTGCGCGGGCATCCCCGAACCGCGCGGGTCGTCGATTCTCAACATCACGACCGCAGAGTTCGCCGGGCTGCTCGAGGCGCACTTGTGGACCGTCTTCCAGACCTGCCGCGCCGCGGCACCGAGGATGGCCGAGCAACGCAGTGGAGCGATCATCAACACCAGCTCGATCGCGTTCCGCGGCGACTACGGCGGCACCGGCTACCCGGCGGGAAAGGGGGCGGTGAATGGTTTCACGATGGCGCTGGCGGCGGATTTGAAAGTGCACGGGGTGCGCGCGAACGTCGTGTGCCCGGGCGCGAAGACCCGGCTGTCCAGCGGCCCCGATTATGAGGCCCAAATTGCCGACCTTCATCGGCGCGGCCTGCTCGACGACGCGACCATGCAGCTGTCGCTGGACGCCCCTCCCCCCGAACACGCCGCGCCGATCTACGCCTACCTTGCCAGCGACATGGCCACGGTCAGCGGCGAGATCTTTGTCGCAGCAGGCGGTTTCGTCGGTCGGTTCGATCGCACCGGCCCCACGATGCTCGGCTACCGCGACCACAACGTCAACCAGCCGTGGTCAATCACCGAACTCCACATGATCACACAAGAGAGGTCACAGTGATATTGAACATCGCCGACGACAACCGCGTGCGAACAGTCACGTTGAACCGTCCGGAGGTGCTGAATGCGTTCAGCGAGGCGCTGTATGACGCGACGACGCAGGCGCTGCTGGCCGCCGCCGAGGACCCAGACGTTGCGGTCGTAGTGATCACCGGTGCTGGCAGGGCGTTCAGCGCGGGCGCAGACCTGGTCGAGATGCAGGCAAACATCACCGATCGCCGGCAAGATGCCGGCCAGCACGGCTTCTTCCGGATGCTCGATGCGCTGGCGTCCTTCCCGAAGCCGCTGATCTGCGCCGTCAACGGTGTCGGTGTCGGTATCGGGGCCACCATTCTCGGCTACGCCGATCTGGCGTTCATGGCGTCCGACGCGCGGCTGAG
>JAFAWC010000003.1 GCA_019242135.1 Mycobacteriaceae bacterium
TGTGCGCAGTCATCTGCCACTCGAGGTGCGTCTCGACGCGGGCCACACCGTCCACGACGCCCTGGTATTTGATGTAGTTGCCGCCCAGCGATCCTTTGGGCAGCTGGTACCAGCCCAGGTCGACATCCTTGGTGCAGGCGCCCAACTCGTAGCCGAACGTGATCTCATCGAGTTTTAAGTCGAAACAGTCGGCCATCATCAGCACGCTGTCGGCGAAGACGCGGGTGTACTTCTCCAGCATCGCCGGAAGCTCGGGATCGTCGACCGGCCGGCCGTAGCCGACCTCGAGCCACGTCTCTTTCGAGTGGTGACACGACACGTCGACCGACTCGATGGTGGTGATGTTCTCGATGTCGGCGACGTCGGCGGAGCACACGACGCCGAGGATCTGATTCAGCCCGGGGTTCATCCCGGTGCCGTAGAAGCTCGCCCCGCCCTTCTCGCACGCCTCCCGCAGCAGCTGGGTGACCGGCTTGCCCGAGGGGTGCGGGTGGTTTCTGTCGCGATGCCAACCGGTGATCCAGTCCGCGGTGGTCACGATGTTGATTCCGGCCTCCAGCACCGTGACGTAGAGGTCCTCGTCGGGAAACACACCGTGGAACGTCAGGACGTCGGGCGCCGCGGCGACGATTTCCTCAACCGTGCCGGTGGCCCTCACGCCGAGCGGCCCGATACCGGCCAGCTCGCCGGCGTCCCTGCCGACCTTTTCCGGTGTGTAGCAGTGCAATCCGACCAGCTCGAGGTCCGGATGGCCCCCGATGCGCTTGATCATTTCCGTGCCGACGTTGCCGGTCGCCACCTGGAATACCCGGATCGGTTGCCGCGCAGTTGTGTTCATCATGCCGGGCCTTTCTGCGATGATGCTGCCCAGCGCACTGCGCGCTCCGGGTAGAACTGGGTGGCCCACGTCCGCAGTGCGGTGAAACCTTCGTTTTCGTCGGCTGTGAGCGCCGGGGGATCGCAATAGCGTTGGTGCGACCAGATGTCGACGTCCGCCGCGAACTGCTCGATCACATCCCGCGCGAACGCCTGCGCCTTGGCCTCCGCCTTCGGCGAGTCGTCGGCGGGCCGTCGTCCGATGTAGACCATGAAACGGACGTCAGACGTGCGGTCGTCAACCGGGGTGATCGCGGAGATGGTGCGGTTGTCGACCATCCCCCAGCTCTTCGTGACGGCCACGCCCAAACCGCCGTTGATCGCCTTCACACCGCTGTTGACGTCCTCAATCGACCGGCCGTCGTCGCCTTCGAAGGTGATCGTGAAGTCGACATAGGACACCGGGCCGCCGAAATCGTGCCGGGTGAACACCGGCACGAGCGGCGTGTGGTGCACGAATTTGAAATGCGCGAAGTCGACGCCGTTTTCCAGCACGTATTGCGGGTGCATTTCCAGGCTGTGCCGGTACAGCTTCGCCTGCGGGTAGTAGTCGTCGGCGCTGCTGCCGTCCTCGAAGCTTGCGAACACGTCGGGCACGTCGAAATACGGTGCCCGGCCGTCGATGTCATGCCAGATGTACACCGACTCGTTGCGCTCGGTGACCGGATAGGTGCGAATGCGCCGACCGCGGTTGGGACGGTCCTGATAGGGAATGCAGACGTTGCGGCCCTCGTGATTCCACTGCCAGCCGTGAAACGGGCACGCAATGACCTCGCCCTCGACATGCCCGCCGTGGCCCAGGTGAGCGCCCAGGTGCTCGCAGTAGGCGTCCATCACCGTCAACCGGCCTGATTGCGCACGCCAGGCCACCATGTCGCCGCCGAAATATGTCAGCCGATGCACATCGCCGACACCGATCTCGGCGGACCACGCGACCTGGAACCATCCCGTCGGTTTCATCGACAGTGGCGGCTTGGCCATCCGGCTGCCCTCTCGTTGGTGACGCGCAAAAGTTTCGTAGTAGGTTCTGTGAAAGTCAAGTAGCATCGCATCGATGGCCGACATCCTGACCACCGCACGGCGCACGAACCGGCGCGGTCAAGCGACCCGCGATGCCATGCTCAAGGCCGCGCTGACATCGCTGGCGTCCGGAGACGTCGGCGCGGCATCTGCCAACCGCATCGCCAAAGAGATCGGCGCAACGTGGGGGGCGGTGAAATACCAGTTCGACGACGTCGACGGACTGTGGGCGGCGGTGCTGCGCCGCACCGCCGAGCGCCGCGGTGCACTGCCGTCGCGCCTCACCGAGACAGCGCCGCTGCGTGACCGGGTCGCGGCCATCATCGACACGCTGTTCGACGGGTTGCTGGCCGCCGATTCCCGTGCGATCGAAACGCTGCGAATGGCGCTGCCGCGCAACAGCGCCGAACTCGAACGGCTCTATCCGCGCACGGCGGCCGAACTGGCGTCCTGGGGCCGCAGCTGGGTCCAGGCCTGCCAGAACGCGTTCGCCGACGTCGATGTCGACCCCCAACGGATCACCGAGGTGGCCGCGTTCATTCCCGGCGCGATGCGTGGCATCGTCTCCGAACGGCAGTTGGGCACCTATTCCGATCTGACGCTGGCGCGGCGCGGACTGACCAACGCCATCGTCGCGTACCTCGAGCACTCCCAGCCCACCTGACGAAAGGACACGTAACCGTGACCATCCGCGTCGCCCATGTCGGCACCGGCAACGTCGGCCGGTTGGCGTTGACCGAGCTGGTCACCAATCCCGCGTTCGAGCTCACCGGGGTGTGCGTGTCGTCGCCGGAGAAGGTCGGCAAGGATGCAGCCGCACTCGCCGGCCTTGATGCGTCGACCGGCGTCACCGCCGTCGACGATCTCGACACGGTGCTGGCCGCTACCCCCGACTGCGTCGTGTACTGCGCGATGGGCGACACCAGGCTGCCCGAGGCGATGGGCGATTGCATGCGGATCCTCGCCGCCGGCGTCAACGTCGTCGGCTCCGCCCCCGGGCTGCTGATGTACCCGTGGGGCGTCATGCCCGACAAGTACATCGCTCGGGTCGAAGAGGCCGCCCGCCAGGGAAACTCGAGCATCTTCATCAACGGCGTCGACCCCGGGTTCACCAACGACCTGATCCCGTTCGCGCTCGCCGGCACGTGCCACAGCGTCGAGCAGGTCCGGTGCATGGAGATCGCCGACTATGCCACCTACGACGGCTCCACCGTCATGTTCGACGTGATGGGATTCGGCACGCCGCTCGACGAGGTTCCGATGCTGCTGCAGCCGGGTGTGCTCAGCATCGCCTGGGGGGCCGCGATCCGACAGCTCGCCGCGGGCCTGGGCATCGAGCTGGACAACATCACCGAGTCCTACGAACGCGAGCCGGCGCCGGAGGCCATTGACATCGCCGCGGGGCACATTCCCCCGGGCGGTCTCGCGGCGTTGAGGTTCGAAATCGCTGGCATGAGCCGCGGTCATCCCGCGGTGGTTGTCGAGCACATCACCCGGGTGCGCGCAGATTTGCGGCCGGATTGGGCGCAGCCGGCCCAACCCGGCGGGTCCTACCGCGTGGAGATCACCGGAGAACCGTCTTATGCCGTCGACATCTGCCCCACCAGCCGCAACGGCGACCACAACTACGCCGCAATCCTTGCGGCCGCTGGACGGATCGTGAACGCCATTCCGGCGGTGGTGGCTGCGGAGCCCGGAATTGCGACCACGCTGGATCTGCCGCTCGTCACCGGGCACGGGCTGTACCGACTACAGGGTCCATGACCGCAGCTTCGAACGGCCGACGAGATCACACGCGTGCGTGCGGGCAAGTTGTTTGGCCGCCGCGGTGAACTCCTGATTGCTCACGACCGCGCTGCCGTTGCACCGATGGTGCAGCGCGCCGGCCACCACTTGTTGCACGGCCGACACCCCGACCGGCTTGGTCCGTCGTTTGCACTGGATCGCCACACACTCGTCGTCGCGCTCGGCGATCAGGTCGACTCCGAAGTCTCCCGTGGTCGGAGTCGCCGACACCTTCCATCCCATTTTTCGGACCCGCGCGGCGACGTACTTCTCGAACTCGCAGCCCGACAGTCCGTCGATGGAGGCCAGGCCCAACGCGAGGTAAAGCCCATCGCGCCGGCGCTGGTCGGATTCCTCCAGCCTGCTCTGGGCCACCGCCCGCGCGGTGCGCAGCGCCAGCACCGCCAGCGCGGCGACCGTCCCGCCCAACGCGGCCAGCCAATAGTTGGCTCCGGGCGCGACGACGTACGCGGTGAACACGAACCCGGTCACAAAGACGACGAGGACAAGTCGCATCTGGCTCCTCACGGATGTCGCGCATCGGCTGCGATCACACCGTAGAAGCCGTCACCGACAGATCCGGGCAGATCCGCCTCACGCGGACAGGTCGAGCAATTCCTTGATCTCGCTCTCGAATCCGTCGGCCAGAGCCCAGACGTCGGACACCAGTTGCCGGCACGCGATGATGCCGATGTCCATCTTGCCGGTGAGCGACATCGCCGTGATGTTCAGACCCGTGCCGTGAAAGACCGGCCCCAGCGGGTACATCGCCTCAACCAGGCAGCCAAGGAAGTACAGCGGCGCCTGCGGTCCCGGCACATTGGAGATCACCACGTTGTGGATCGGCCGTCGCGCCAGCCCGGTGGCCGTGTAGATCCACAGCGCGGGCGCGAACAGCGTACGGGCCGCGAACTGCGCCCAGTCCAGCAACAGCGTCGGCCCGATCGCCGAGCTGTGTTCTTTGGCCGCCACGTTCCCGCGTGCGATGGCGCGAAGCCGCTCGGCCGGGTCGGCGATCTGGGTCTCCAACCGCGTGAACAACGCGGACAGTTGATTGCGGCCGGGCCGGTCGGACTTGTCGTGCACCGACACTGGAACCGTGGCCACCAGGGAGGCGTCGGGCAGCTGACCGCGCTCGAGCAAAAATCGCCGCAGCACACCCGAGCACAGCGCCATCACCACGTCGTTGACCGTGACGCTGAAACGGTTCTTGATCGTCTTGATGTCCGCGAGGTCCACCTGCGTGTACGCGATGGTGCGCCCACGGGTCACGGCGTCGTTGAAACGGGTGCGCGGCGCCCGGAACGGCACGGCCATCGTTCGTCCGCTGCCGGCCCGGCGCGCGATGTCGACGATCGTCGACACCGTCGTCGGCACCACGGTGGCCAGCCGCAATGGCCGCGCGGCAAAGTTGGCGAGGCCGCTGAGCGCGAGCTGCACCAAGCTCGCCTCTCCCGGTCCCTGAACCGGCTCCGGGGCCGGCATCTCGGGCTGCGTGCTGCACAGCCGCGCCAGCACGTCGGCGCCGGTCACCCCGTCCAGGTTGGCGTGGTGGACCTTGGTCATCACCACCATTCGGCCACCCGCCTCCGCCTCGGCCTCCGCCTCCGCCTCGGCCTCCGCCTCGGCCTCCGTCCCCACCTCGGCGATGTTCTCGATGACCCACATCTCCCAGAGCGGGAAGTCGCGGTCCAACGGGTCAGACGCGATGCGTCCGCACACATCGGACAGCTCGGCGCGCCCGCCGGGTGGCGGCAGAGCGATCCGATGCAGATGCCGGTCGATGTCGAAGGCCTCGTCTTCCACCCACACCGGGTGGTCCAAATTCAGTCGGTTGTCTGCCAGTTTCTGGCGAAACTCGGGGATCGACGTGATCCGCGCCTCGAGCTCGTCGCGGAAGCGCTCGAAGCGGTAACCGCCGGGTGCGGTGGACGTGTCCACCTCCAGAATCGAGCAGACGTGCAGTGGCTGCGACGGTGTTTCCAGATAGAGAAAACTGGCGTCCAGACCGCTGAGTCGTTGCATTCGCTGCCCCCTGTTGGCGTTGCTCGGCACACGTTGCGAGCGCGACGTCACGCCGAAGGTGCGAACGAGAATGCCCAAAAACACCGACATCCCATCGAGTGCGACACCCAGCCGCGTTTCTCATTCACACACGCGCCACGTTCTCGGCCCCTGGGTTTCGGACCGCCGGCGGATAACCCGCCCGCATAGGCAAACATACACGGTCGCGGCTGTGTCAAGGCTGTCAAGATTGGCCGCGGCGGCGTGAACAGTGGGTAACGAGACCTGTCAGCTCAGGACTCAAACCACACGGGATTTGTCAACGCGACCATCGCACCAAACCGGCCCCGTGCGCCGTCTCGGATCTCCAGTCGCGCAAAGCGCGCCGCGGCGGGGTCGATTTCCCATCCCGGCCGGGCGCACCCTGACTGGCCGATCGTGGCGCGTCCCGCACACCCGGCGGCGGTGATCAGGGCGACGTTGGTGCCGGGGGCTCCGCTGATGGCCGCGCTGACCGCCGCCGGGGTCTTTCGCGGCACCCGCAGTGTCTGCCCGGGACCGGCCACGTCACGAACACCCCCGTTGCGGCTGGACGCGGCCAGCTCCACTGTGACCGCGGCTGACCGGGCGACATACGAGCGGCCGCAGCGCAGTCCGTCGACGAGCGCGGGCACGGACAGTTCATCAGCGTGAACCGCCGTCTGCGGCGCGCCGACCGGCTGGTGCGGACCATGGGAGTCACTGCCGCCTACCGCGGCGACACGCCGACCCCGCCGCAGCAGTCGCTGCCAAATACGAAGCGAGAGTTCGTCGTCGAGGTTCCACCGGCCGTTCCACACCTCGAGCGCATCGACGTGGCCGAAACCGAATTCCCATGCCGATCCCGGCAGCGGTACAGCGGGATGGGCGGCGACGACGAGGCCGCCGGCGTCGCGAACCTGCGTGGCGAAACGGCCGAATGCGTCGTCCCGTGGCGCGTATCGCCAATCGATCCAGCCGTGCGGTGGCAGGCCGACCGCAAGCCAGTGTCCGTGCCGGGTG
>JAFAWC010000021.1 GCA_019242135.1 Mycobacteriaceae bacterium
TGGTCACGGGGTTCCTGACCGCCTCCGGGCGCATCGCGTCGCTCACCGTCCCGGCTCCTGACTCGCTGCGGCCGCCTCGGCGGCGGCCGGTAGTGCGGCGTCGATCACCGCGAAGGCGTCGTCGTCCATGGCGGCGTTGACGAACCACGCCTCGTACGGGCTCGGCGGCCCGTAGACGCCCCCGGCCAGCAGTGCGTGGAAGAAGGCGGGGAACCGCCAGGTCTGCGTGGCCCTGGCGCTCGCGTAGTTGTGCACGGGTTCGCCGGTGAAGAAGACGGTGACCAGGTTCCCGGCGAACTGTATCTGATGCGGCACGTCCGCCCTGGTCAGCGCCTGGTCGAACAGCTCGCCCAGCCGTTTCGCGTTCGCGTCCAGCGCGTCGTACACGGCGTCGTCTGCGGCGCGCAGCGTGGCCAGCCCGGCGGCCACGGCGACCGGGTTCCCGGACAGCGTGCCCGCCTGGTAGACGGGCCCCAGCGGCGCGAGCCGCTCCATCACCTCGGCGCGGCCCCCGAACGCCGCCGCCGGCAGGCCCCCGCTCATCACCTTGCCGAACGTGTAAAGATCCGCGGTCACCGGCTCCAACCCGTGCCAACCGGAGCGGCTGACCCGGAACCCGGTCATCACCTCGTCGCTGATCAGCAGCGCGCCGGCGTCCTCGGTGACGCGGCGCAGCGCCGCGGTGTAGCCGGGGTCCGGCGCGACGGTGCCCATGTTGCCCGGGCAGGCCTCGGTGATGATCGCCGCGATCTGCTCGCCGTACCGGGAGAACGTCTGCTCGACGGCGCTGACATCGTTGTATGGCAGCACGATCGTGTCCGCGGCGGTGGCGCCGGTCACCCCCGGCGAGGACGGCAGGCCCAGCGTCGCAACGCCTGACCCTGCATCGGCCAGCAGCGCGTCGACGTGGCCGTGGTAGCAGCCGGAAAACTTGACGATCTTCGGCCGGCCGGTGAACCCGCGGGCCAGGCGCACCGCGCTCATCGTGGCCTCCGTGCCGGAGTTGACCAGCCGGAGCCGCTCGGCCGGCGGCACGCGTCGGCTGATCTCGGCGGCGAGCTCGGTCTCCGCCGGGGTCGGCGCGCCGAAGGACAGGCCCGTGGCAGCGGCGCGCTGGACAGCGTCGACGACAGCGGGGTGCGCGTGGCCCAAGATCATCGGTCCCCAAGAGCACACCAGGTCGACGTAGCGGTTGCGGTCGGCGTCGACCAGCCAGTAACCCCGCGCCGACGTGATGAACCGCGGTGTGCCGCCCACCGACTTGAAGGCGCGCACCGGCGAGTTCACCCCCCCGGGAATCAGCGCACACGCCTCGGCGAACAGCCGGGCGGAGGCAGCAGCACGCGCGATGCCGCTGTCGCGTGAGACCTGCTCGGCGCTGCTCATGACCACCAGTGTCCCAGCCCGGGCGCGGCAGCGACTACGGGGTGTAGTTGATCAACCCGTCGTCGTGAGCGCGAACACCGGATGGTCGGCCTCGCGCGGAAGTTTCCGGAAGTAACCCTCGACGGTCCTGCCGGCCTTCTCGCGGTAGGCGGTCAAGATCCGCTGGCGGTCCTGCTCGGGGACTTCGCGGGCACGGTAGCCCGTCGTGCCCGACTTGTTGCTGATCGTGATGTCCGGGTTGGCCCGAACGTTTTTCACCCACTGCGATTCGCCGCGGGTAGACACCAGGTATTTGGTGCCGTCGACGTCGACCGTGAGCACTGGAATCTTTTGCGGCTCTTTGCTGCCGCGTTTGGCAACGGTGAGCGTTTCGGTGTCGGCGATCCCTGTCGCCATCGCGATCGGATTGAAAATCTTGGCAGTGAACCAGGGCGGCTTAAGGTAGGCCATGACCTACGAGTTTGATGGCCGGGATGCAGTTACCGCAACTGACGACCTCAGACGCACCGTCCGCACCGCTGTGGGCAGGCTCGGGAGGAAGTGCGTGGCGGCGAATGCCCTGACGTCATCCGGTGTGGAAAGCGGGCGCGCTGACGGCAGCAGCAGCAACATTGCCGCGTAGCGCAGAATCGTGTCGGCCAGCTCGGTGACTGTCTCGTCGCCGACCTGAGCGGCGAAGCCGGCCGGAAAGATCACCCGCAGTGCGTCGGCCATCCGCGCCACCACGGCGGGATAGTGCAGTCGACTCAGGGCAAGTGTCAGCTCCGGCTCCTCGGTGATCATCCGGTTGAGAACTCGGTGATGGCGCAGTTGCATGATCGCCGACGTGAACGCCTCCACGTAATAATTGCTCTGGGGTCCGGCGTTTTTGAGCTCGTTGGCGATGTCTGCGAACAGCATCGCATTCTCGCGGTCGATCACCGCGGTGACGAGTTCGTCGCGGCCGGCGAAGCGCCGGTAGATCGTCATCCGGCTCACCCCGGCGCGCCGCGCAACGTCGTCGAGCGCCGCCCTGCGAAATCCGTGCCGCTCGAACTCGACGACGGCGGCGTCCAGGATTGCCGCGGTGACCGGATCAGGATCGGCCATAGCCGCTCCGCGCGAACGTGTTGTACCGCAACCGCATTGGCAGCTGGGCCCATAACCAGTTGACGGTCCGTGACTGGCACAGCGCGGCGAACCGCCGGTAGCGCCGCTCCTGACGATCGCTCCACGGCAGCCCGAGAAGCGTTCGCGCTCGCGGCGGCAGGCCCCCGGTGGTCAAAAACGCGGCGATCGGGTTGAACGCCGGCGCGATGACCCGCCACACCGCGCGCGGCACCGCCTGGGGGCGCGGGAAGCCCTTCGTGACGTAACCGACGCCGTATTTCGCGGTGGGATGGGCGACCACGACCTCGTCGAGCATCCACTTCCAATAGCGTTCGAACGCTGCGTAATCCGGCGGCATCGGCCGGTCGCTGACGCAGTAGCGCCGGTACCACGTCTTTGATTCCAGGTAGATCTGTTCCTTCTCGGCGCGCGTCAACCGCTTGACGAAGGTGTCAGCGAAATACAGCACCTGATCGACGAACGTCGCGTGCGCCCAGAAGTACGTGTCGGGATCGAGTGCGTGATACCGCGCGCCGTCTGGCATGTTGCCCTTGATCTCAAGGTGGAAGTCGCGGACCTGCTGTCCGGGATGATCGGCGTCTGACCCGTAGACCGTGTTGAAGATCGGCGGCAACGACCGCTTCAACCGGGCCGCGGTGTCGGTGAAGAACACCGAGTGGTCGAGCACACCCTGGCCCAGTTCGGCAAGCATGTTCTGCAGCACCGCGGGCCGAGGGCCAATCAAAAACATCCGGTTGTCGCCGAAATAGCGCCACACCATCGACTGCGGACCCAGCGGCAGGGCATCCACGTCCGGCGATGACGGGGCGAGATCACTCATCGGGACAATGTTACAACCTATGCACTCTGTAACACGGGCGGCCGCTAATTGTCCGGGCGGCCGGACCGACGCCAGCGGGCGAGGCCGACGACCAGCAGCACGCCGGTGAGCGTGCCGAGCACAAACGCCAGCGCCAGCAACGGTGGGTAATAGACGGCCGACGTGGTGGTCGGTTCACCGTCGGCGATCGGTGGGATCACCACCGTCGACACCGAATGCAGCCAGGTGACGACGCATCCGACCGCCGCCGCCACGGCCAGCAGTAACTCAAGCACGGCGCGCGGACGGCCCGTCACGACGCCGCGCCGGGCGGCCGGTTCTCCAGACTTTCCTGACCCAGCAGCTCCGCCAGTGCCGCGCGCAGCTGTTTGTGCTTGCGCGCCCATGCCTGCACGGTGCGGCCCTCGATGAGCCTGAGCCCTATTCCGGTGCGGCCGCGCGGCACGCCCGTCAGCTCTCCCAGCGCGCGCGACGACTGCCACTTCGCCGGCTCGGCGCCCGATTCGGGTTCCGGAAACATCCGCAGGATGCTGTTCACATCGATGGTCTCGGTGCCCTGTCGCAGCGTCTCGCGCGTCAATTCGACCGATGTGTGAATCCGCGCCGCCTTCACCTGGATGGCCAGGAAACCGGAGACGAGAACGAGAAACAGAATCGGCGCGAGCAATTGGACGCCGAGGCCGGAATTGATCTCGATGCCCAGCATCATCAGCGCCGATACCGGTCCGGCGAGCACCCAGTACCAAGTCGCCCCCGGCTCGTGGAACAGCAGTTCGGGCGGGGCGACGTCAGGCACCGTCGGCTCCCAGATTGACAGCGTCGAACCAGGTGGATGCGGTCTCCCGAGTGGCCGAGACGATCGCTACGAGCAGCGGGGTCACCGCCACCACGGCGAAGAGGTTTACCCCGCCCAGCAACACCGCGGTCGCCAGCACGAGCACGACCGCAACGATTGACAGCACGACGCTGGCGCGGCGAAAACGCTTGTCGCCCCGGCGCGTCCGGCCAGCAAGGTAGCCGATCCCCAGACCCAGCACGACGCACACGCCGGCGACTCCGCGGTAGTACATTCCGGCCACCGTCATCTCGAGCAGCCCACCAAGGATCAGCAGAGCTCCCGCCGTGACCCAGCACCAGAAGGCCACCTCAACGATGCGGGGCCGCGGGTCAGCTGACGTCATAGTCGGACCAGCCTACTTGTGCGAAGCTTGCCCGCCATCACCGAGTGAAAAACGCGTGGGCATCCTTGCGGTGCAACAGGTACACCCCTCCGGCGATCAGCACCGAACCGAAGATGGCGGTGATTGCGTAGGTCACCGCGGCGCCCGTGCCGCGCGCAACGGTGAACAGGCTGGTGAGCACATAGACGACCGTGGCGACGCCGCCACCGGTGAGCACCGTGCGCGTCCAGCGGTAGCCCTGCCGCATCAACAGCAGAAACGTCACCACCACCGCGCACACCAGCACGAGAAACACACCGGTGACCGCATACGCGATGACCCCGCCGGGCACGTTAGGCGCGAGCGCCGTGTCGACGGCCTGCCCCACCATGAGCAGCAGCAGAGCCGTCAGCCACAGACCGAAGGCGGTGTCGACGTCCACCGGGCGCGTGGGCGGTTGCTCCTCCATGTGTCTCAGCCGAGCCAGCGGGCGACATCAGCGGCCCAATAGGTCAGCACGATGTCGGCGCCGGCGCGACGAATGCTGGTAAGCGTCTCCAGCGCGGCCGCGCGCCCGTCGATCCAGCCGTTGGCCGCCGCGGCGGTGATCATCGAGTACTCACCGGATACCTGGTAGGCGGCCACCGGCACCGGCGAGATTTCCGCCGCCGCTGCGACCACGTCCAGGTACGCCATCGCCGGTTTGACCAAGATGATGTCGGCGCCTTCGTCGATGTCCAGGGAGATCTCGTGCACCGCTTCGCGGGCGTTGCCCGGCTCCTGCTGATAGGTGCGCCGATCACCGGACAGGCTGGACGCCACCGCCTCCCGGAACGGACCGTAGAACGACGACGCGAATTTCGCGGCGTAGGCGAGGATGACGGTGTCGGTGTGTCCGGCAACGTCGAGTCCGTTGCGGATGGCCGCGACCTGGCCGTCCATCATGCCGCTTGGCGCCACCACGTGGGCGCCCGATTCTGCTTGTGTGACAGCCATCTCGACGTAGCGCTCGACTGTGGCGTCATTGTCGACCCGAGCCGACCCGTCCAATATCCCGCAGTGACCGTGGTCAGTGAACTCGTCAAGGCAGGTGTCGGCCATCAACACTGTGGACTCACCGAGCTCCTTGCTCAGATCGCGTAAGGCGATGTTGAGGATCCCGTCGGCGTCGGAGCCGGCCGAGCCGACGGCGTCCTTGTCCTCGTCACGCGGCACCCCGAACAACATGATGCCCCCGACCCCGGCGGCGACGGCGTCAACCGCAGCCCTGCGCAGCGTCTCGCGGGTGTGCTGTACCACGCCGGGCATCGACGCAATAGGAACCGGTTCGTCGATCCCGTCGGCGACGAACATCGGCAACACCAGATGCCTTGGCTCCAATGAGGTCTCTGCGACCAGCCGGCGCAGCGCCGGTGTCGCGCGCAGTCGGCGCGGCCGCTTGGGCAGAGACGTATGTCGCGATGAGCCGCTTGCGCGAAGAGCCTCAGCTGGCGATGAGCCGCTTGCGCGAAGAGCCTCAGCTCTAGCCACCGCTACCGCCTGCGGCTCTTCTTACGCGGCGGCGGCAGGGTCCCTTCTGCGCGCAGCCGAGCTGCGTGTTCGGCGAGCGCGTCCACCAGCGGTCCGATCGCCGCTGTCTCCGGCCGCACATCGACACGCAACCCGAATTCGGCTGCGGTCTCGGCGGTCTTCGGCCCGATGCATGCCACGATCGTGCGTGCGTGCGGCTTGCCCGCAATGCCCACGAGGTTGCGCACCGTCGAACTGGACGTGAAACAAACCGCGTCGAACCCACCGGACTTGATCATCTCCCGGGTCGAAGCCGGCGGCGGCGCCGCGCGCACCGTCCGGTATGCCGTCACATCCTCGATCTCCCAGCCGCGTTCGCGCAGTCCCTCGGCCAGCGTCTCGGTGGCGATGTCGGCGCGCGGCAGCAGCACCCGGTTCACCGGGTCGAAAACATCATCGTATGGCGGGAATTCGTCGAGCAGACCCAACGACGACTGTTCACCCGAGGGCACCAGCTCGGGTGTGATGCCGAACGCGCGGACCCGGTCCGCGGTGGCCTGCCCGACGCAAGCGATCTTGACACCGGAGAACGCACGGGCGTCGAGGCCGAACTCGCCGAACTTCTCCCACACCGCGCGCACCGCGTTGGTGGACGTGAAAACCACCCACTGGTAGCGCCCGTCGACGAGGCCCTTGACCGCCCGCTCCATCTGGGCCGGGCTGCGCGGCGGCTCGACGGCGATCGTCGGCACCTCGATCGGCACCGCGCCGTGCGCAATCAGCCGTTCGCTCATTTCGCCGGCCTGATCCTTGGTGCGCGGCACCAGCACCGTCCAGCCGTACAGCGCCCGGCTCTCCCACCAGTTCAGCTTCGACCGATTCGCCACTGTGCGGCCGATCGTCACGATGAGCGGCCCGGTCAGCGGGCCCGCAGGGTCGGCCGCGCCCAGGGCCGTGCTGTCGGTGAGCGTCTGCAGTGTCCCCTCGACCGACCGCTGCTGGGTGGTGGTGCCGTGCGCGGTGACCACGCACGGCGTGGCTTCATCCAGCCCGTAGTCGATCAGGATGCGGGCGGCCTCGCCGAGATGCTCGGCGGTGGCCTGCAATATCAGCGGGCCGGGCGCAGCCGCCAGCGCAGCCCAGTCCACCTCCCCGCGTACGTCGGCCACGGTGTGCGATGAGCCCAGAGGCAACCCGGCGTACGTCGGCACCCCGATGCTGGCAGGCAGACCCGGCACGATTTCGAAGGCGAGGTGGGATTTGGCGACTGCCAGCACCTCGGCGATGACGGCGTCCACCGACAGCGCGTCGCCCGCGACCAGCCGGACCACGTCCGCGCCACCACGCGCCTCGGCGGCCAGCGTCTTGGCCACCTCGACGGGATCGCCCAGCGCCGGACGCACGTCGGGCACCGCGGGGAGCTCCGGGCTCACGGTGTCGTCGGTGAGACCGGGGTCCGGCGACGACAACTTCGGCGGCGCGGGCAGACTCGAGCCGATCAGCGCCAGCACCTCGGCTGGCACATCAGGATCGGTGAACACCACCTCGGCACACGCCAGTACCTCGCGCGCCCGACTGGTCAGGAGCCCGGGGTCCCCTGGCCCCGAGCCTACGAACACGACGCGCCCCGGCTTGGCCTTGCGCCCTCGCGTCATCCGTGCACCCCGCTCACTTCTCATTCATCAACTCGCGCGCGCCCAGTTCGAACAGCTCGGCGGCCACGGAGCGGCCAAGCTCCGCGGCCCGCCCGGGCGTTCCGACTCCGGACGCACGGATCACGTCGGATCCGTCCACTGTCGCCACGCAGCCGCGCAGCGACAGCTCCTCGAAGACGCGGCCATCCTCATCGATCGACTCGACCACTTCCGCGATCGCGCCAACCGGTGCGGAGCAACCCGCCTCCAGCTCGG
The DNA here is from genome assembly GCA_019242135.1 of Mycobacteriaceae bacterium. GTDB lineage: Bacteria > Actinomycetota > Actinomycetes > Mycobacteriales > Mycobacteriaceae > Mycobacterium. Next base: position 7,896 of record JAFAWC010000021.1, read on the forward strand.
CGAGCAGGGCTCGTTCCGCGGTGACCGCCGCGCGGGTGTCCGCATCGTCGAACTCCGCCAACAACGCCGCGAGCGTGGTGTTGTCGCTGCGGCATTCGACCGCGAGCGCACCCTGAGCCGGTGCGGGCAACATCTGCACCGGCTCGAGGGTCTCGGTGACATCGTCGAGGCGTCCGATGCGGGCCAACCCCGCCCGGGCCACCACGATGCCGTCGAAATCACCGCTGCTCACCCTGTTCAACCTGGTATCAAGGTTGCCTCTTAGGGGGCGGATTTCCAAACCGAGACCCAATGCTCTAAGCTGTGCCACCCTGCGTGGGCTCGATGTGCCGATCACCGAGCCCACCGGCAACTCGCCGAGAACTAGGCCGTCCCGCGCCACCAGCGCGTCACGGGCGTCTTCGCGCGGCGGGACCGCCGCGATCACGAAACGCGGATCGGCCGCGGTCGGCAGGTCTTTGTAGGAGTGCACGGCCATATCGACGCGCCCCTGCGAGATCGCCTCCCGCAGCGCCGCCGTGAACACGCCGACACCGATCGTGGCGATCGGTTCGTCGGAGCGGTCGCCCTCGGTCGTGATCGTCACCAGTTCCGCGGCATGGCCCTTCGCGGTCAGCGCGTCTCTGATGGCACCCGCCTGGGTGGTGGCCAGCAAGCTGCCCCGGGTGCCGATCCGGATCGACACCCTAGGTGCTCTCGCTCATCGCCGGCTACCTCGGGGCTTCGGGGCCGTCGACGGCCTGCAGTTCCCCGGCCGCCACCGCGTCGACGGCCTGCGGGTCGAGTTCGAAGAGTTCGCGCAGCGCCTCGGCGTAGGTGTCGCCGCCCGGCGCGCTGGCCAGCTGCTTGACGCGAACGGTCGGGGCGTGCAGCAGCTTGTCGACCACGCGGCGCACGGTGCGGGCGACTTCTTCGCGCTGACCGTCGTCGAGCCCGGGCAGCCGGTTGTCCAGCCGCATCAGCTCCGCCTCGACAACGTCGGCCGCGCGTTGTCTCAGTGCGGTCACCGTCGGGGTGACCTCGGCCATCCGCTGCAACGAAAGATATTGCGCCACTTCGGCGGCAACGATCGCGCGGGCGGCTTCGGCGTCGGCGGCGGCGGCACGCGCGGACGGCTCGCGCTGGATCCGCTCCATGTCGATGACGAACACCCCGGGCAGGCCGGCGACCGCCGCGTCGACGTCGCGGGGCATGCCGACGTCGCAGATCACCAGCTGCCGCGGGTCGGTGCCGTGCGCCAAGCCGCGGTGCACGTCGGCCAGCGAGACCACCGGCCGCACCGCACCGGTACAGCAGACCACGACATCGGCCTGGGCGAGCACCGTGGGCAGGCTGTCGAGCCCCGACGCGTCGGCGGGCACCCCGACGTCGCGGATGTTGTGGGCCAACCTCCGGGCGCGGGGCAGGGACCTGTTGACGATGTGAACCCGCCCGACGCCGGCACGCGCCAGGTGCTTGGCCGACAACGCCCCCATTGCGCCGGCTCCGACGACCACAGCGATGCGCCCGCCGAGGCCGTCCAGGCGCGTCTCGGCCATCCCGAGCGCGACCGACACCACCGAGGCGCCGACCGCATCGATGCTGGTCTCGGAGTGCACCCGCTTGCCCACCGAAAGCGCCTGCTGGGCGAGCTCGTGCAGAACCCGCCCGACTGTTTTGTTCGCCTCTGCGTGCGCGTAGGCGCGCCGAACCTGGCCCAGCACCTGCTGTTCGCCGACGACGGCGGAATCCAGGCCGCTGGCGACGGCGAACAGGTGCTCCACGGCCGCCTCCGCGTAACGCACGTACGCATACTTGGTCAAGTCATTCAACGACATTCCGGAGTGCTCGGCGAGCACCTGCCCGATCACCGACAGGCCGCCGTGAAACGCATCCACGACCGCGTAGACCTCTACGCGGTTGCACGTCGACAGCACCATCGCTTCGGTGATCAACGATGATTGCAAGAGCCGGTCGGCGATCTTCAGCTCGTCGGAGTCGTCAGTGCTCAACTGCTCGAGCACCGGTACTGGTGCGCTGCGATGCGACACCCCGAAGAGCAGCACGCTCACGGCTGAATCACCACGGTATCCACGGTAAACAATGGTCGGTTGGCCGACCAAATCCTGGGTTCAGTCCCGAGCTAGATCGGCCCGCAACCGCGCCTCGTCGACCTCCCAGTAGCTGTGCTCGCGCCCGTCGAGCAGCACCACCGGAAGCCGGTCGCCGAATTGCGCGCGCAGCGCCGCGCTGCCCTGCCGCGCCTCGGCATCGACGTCGGTGACCGCGAATTCGAAACCCAGCTCTCCCGCCAACGAGGACAACCGTTGGCGGGCGCGCTCGCACATCGCGCAGCCGTCTCGCGTGAGCAACACCAGCCGCGGGTTCACGGGGCAAGTATCCCCGCGCACGTGAGGAGCGAGACAGCAGCCCCCGCGCACGTGAGGAGCGAGATAGCGGCCCCGGTGTCTTACTGTTGATCAGACCCTGAAACGGGCGGCGGGATCCTGGGAGGTGCGTGGTGAGCGACTGGCAGGACGTCGCAGGCGATGCCAGCGCGGAAGCCGCCGTCGCCGACCTCGCGGCCGAGGTCGCCCGCCACGCCGAACTCCCGGAGGTGGGACGGCCTGGGCCGCCGCCACCGCCGGCCGACCTGACCGCGGCGGCGTTCTTCGATGTCGACAACACGCTTGTGCAGGGGTCGTCGATGGTGCATTTCGCCCGCGGACTCGCCGCGCGCAAGTATTTCACCTACGGCAATCTGGTGCGATTCGTGTTCGCGCAGGCGAAGTTTCAGCTCACCGGCCGGGAGAACAGCGAGGATGTGGCCGCCGGGCGGCGTAAGGCGCTGGCGTTCATCGAAGGTAGACCGACGGCCGAGCTGGTGGCGCTGGGCGAGGAGATCTACGACGAGATCATCGCCGACAAAATCTGGCCGGGGACGCAGGCGCTGGCCCAGATGCACCTGGACGCCGGCCAGCAGGTGTGGCTGGTCACCGCGACGCCGTATGAGCTGGCCAGCACGATCGCCAAGCGGCTCGGTTTGACGGGCGCGCTGGGCACCATCGCCGAGTCCATCGACGGGGTGTTCACGGGTCGGCTGGTGGGCGACGTCTTGCACGGCACCGGCAAGGCACATGCGGTGCGCTCGCTGGCGATCCGTGAGGGTTTCAACCTGAGGCGCTGCACGGCATACTCCGACAGCTACAACGACGTACCGATGCTGTCGCTGGTGGGCACCGCCGTCGCGATCAACCCCGACGGTGATCTGCGGGAGCTGGCCCGTGAGCGGGGCTGGGAGATCCGCGACTTTCGCACCGCGCGCAAGGCGGCCCGCATCGGTGTGCCGTCGGCGCTGGCCCTCGGTGCTGCCGGGGGCGCGCTGGCGGCGATCGCTTCGCGCCGCCACGACGCACGATGACTGGCATCGCAGCCGGCTGAGCGTTCGCTGATAGGCTGCGCCGCTAAAGCAGCCTACGAGGGTGGAGAACAGGCGCAGTCATGGCCATCGCCGAAGAAATCATCGGTACCCACTACCGTTACCCCGACTACTTCGCGGTCGACCGCGAGAAAATCCGCGAGTTCGCCCGCGCCGTCCAAGACGACCATCCCGCCCACTTCTCGGAGGACGCTGCCGCGGAGCTGGGTTACTCGGCGTTGGTCGCGTCGCTGACGTTCCTCACGGTGGCCGGCCGCAAGGTCCAGCTGGAGATCTTCGAGAAGTTCGATGTGCCGATCAACTTGGCTCGGGTCTTGCATCGCGACCAGAAGCTGACATTTCACCGGCCCGTCCTGGCCGGCGACAGGTTGTACTTTGATTCGTATCTGGATTCGGTGATCGAGTCGCACGGGACGGTGATCACGGAGATTCGCGGGGAGGTCACCGGCGCGGCGGGCGAGCCCATCATGACGAGTGTCGTCACGGTGATCGGCGAGGCGCTGCACGAGGGCGAACCCGATGAGGTCGTTTCCGCGATCGCTGCCCGCCGCGACGCCGCCATCGCGAAGGCGCTCGGTTCGAGCTCAGCCCAGAAAAGTGTTCCGCCGGTTGGCGAGTAGCCGGTACAGCGTCTGCTGGATGGTCTCGCGGACCTGGTCGGTGAGCTCGAAAGTGACCATCGGGTCCTCGGGCGCCGAGTCGTCGAAGTCAACGGTACGGATCGGTTCACCGAATTCGATGTGCCACTTTGACGGCAGCGGGATCATCCCGAGCGGTCCGGCCAGCGGGAATAGCGGCGTGATGGGAAAGTACGGCAAGCCGAACAGCCGGGCCAGCAGGCGCATGTCGCCGAGCATCGGATAGATCTCCTCGGATCCGACGATCGAGCACGGCACGATCGGCGCTCCGGTCCGCAACGCAGCCGAGACGAACCCGCCGCGTCCGAACCGCTGTAGCTTGTAGCGGTCCTTGAATCGCTTGCCGAGTCCCTTGTAGCCCTCGGGGAAGACGGCCGTGAGCTCACCCTTGGACAGCAGACGATGCGCGTCCGTGGTGCAGGCCATGGTGTGGCCCGCTCTGCGTGCGGCCTGACTGAGCACCGGGGTGTCGAACACCATGTCGGCAGCAAGCAGCCGCAATGAACGGCTCCCCGGATGCTTGTCGTGCACCCCGACGGCGGCCATCAGCCCGTCGAAAGGCAGCACTCCCGCGTGGTTGGCCACCACCAGGGCGGGTCCGGCCTCCGGCAGGTTCTCGATTCCGGTCACGTCGACGCGGAACCACGACGTGAACAGCCTTCGTAGTAACGGCATCACGATCGCATCGTTGAAGTGCGGGTCGAACCCGAACTCGTCGACACTGTAGTCACCGGTGAAACGACGACGAACGAACTCGGCGACCGCGCCTATCCGGCGGGCGAGCTCGTTGGGTTCGTCCGGCTTTTCTGGCACACCGCTCGCGGCGGTACGGTGCGCGTCGATCTCCCGGACGACCGCGGCCGTGTCCTCCGCTGAGGCGCCGCCGTCCGGATCGGCCAGCAACGAGGGATGTCGCCGGGCGGCGTCGGCACGCTGCCCGGCGCGTCGCTGCGCCGTGGCACGGCCCGGATTCCCGTGCAGCGGAATCACTTTGGCCCTGGGTTCACCCGCCACGGTTTTTACCCTTCCCCCGTCCGTTCACCCTTTGTCTAACTTCCCCACCGCTGCGCAGCAGCCACAGCACGACTCTCCAGTGAGCGTACCCATCGCGGATCGATGATCGGGGTCAGATTTCGACCGCGAAAATAGTCATCGAAGGCTTCGAGCGTAGTCCACTTAGGGCTGTAGCCGAGATCGACACGCATGCGCGTGGTGTCCATGACCCTGCCGTAGCTCAAGTAGTTCAACTGCTCGCGGTTTATCTCAGTGTAGTGATTTATCCGCCGAAGGGAATCCACCGCCCACACACCGAAACCGGGCACCGGCAGGGCGATCCGGCCTGCTCTGCGAATCGCTTGCGACATCATGATGATGCCGTCGGCGCCGATGTTGAACGTGCCGGCCCTGCCCGCCGTGGTACCGCGTTCCAGTGCACCCAACGCGTCCTGCTCATGTAGCAGCTGCAGCCGCGCGTCGCGTCCGAGCACGGTCGGCACGATGGGGCCGGTCAGGTAGCGCGACAGCGCAGTGTCCATCGCGGGACCGATCAGGTTGGCGAGCCGAAGAATGGTCACCGCGATGTCGGGACGACGCCGGCCCAGGCCGCGCGCATATCCCTCGATGTCGAGACTGTCTTGCGCGAAGCCCGTCCCGAGAGGCCGGCGGCTCGTGCAGTCTTCGGTGAACACCACTGGGTCATGCGGGCTGGAGCCGTACACCTCTGAGGTGGACTTAAGCACCACACGGCGCACCGACGGCGCCTTCTGGCAGGCCGCGAACAGCTGCATCGCGCCCATCACGTTGAGTTCCTTCAGCGTGGCGCGCCCGCCCGACGGCGCGTACGACGCCGCGGCGGCGTGCACGACGGTGTCCACATCGTTGTGGCGAATGACTTTTGCGATGAAGGGGTTTCGGATGTCGGCGCGGACGAACTCCGCACGTCCCATCCGGCGCAGCAAGTCCTTGCTCGGCGCGATCGCATCCACCGCGATCACGCGGTTGATCAGCGGGTTCTGGGCCAACCGAGCGGTCAGGTAGCCGCCGAGAAAGCGGCACGCGCCCGTAACCAACACCACTTTCGGGAAGTGCACGGCGTCGCCGTCCTGGGGACCGCCTCGCTGACCGGCCGAATCCATCCTGACAGCCTAACGACGACCGCCGCGCGTGGCATATCGGCTCCGGCGCGCTGCACGCCGCTCTTCGCGCAACGTGCCCGTCATCGGTCGGTTTACTTGCCGAGTTTTCTGCGCTGAACCCGGGTGCGTCGAAGCAGCTTGCGGTGCTTCTTCTTGGACATACGCTTGCGGCGCTTTTTGATGACTGAACCCATAAACTTCGCTACCTACCATTGCCTCTCACCGGACCGGGCCACCTTACCCGGGTCGCGCGGGAGAAACGAAAACCGCCCGATGAGCGCTTGCGCGAAGAGCATGGGCCCCGATGAGCGCTTGCGCGAAGACCACCCCGCTTAGCTGACGTCGAAGTACGACGTCTCAAGCATGTCGTGCACCGCCTTTGCGTGCACGCGAAACGACCGGCCCACGCGAACCGCCGGCAATTCGCCGTTATGCACCAGGCGGTAGACCGTCATCTTGCTGACGCGCATCAAGCTCGCCACCTCGGCCACCGTCAAAAATTGAGCCCTGGCCGGCTGAACGTCGGCAGCGCCGGAATCCCGCTTGCTGTTTGCCGACTCCCGCCCCGATGGCCCGTTCGTTGACGTCATCGCAACCCAATCCGTCAGGCACGGCCAGGGCCAGCAGCTTCCCCTGCGCTGGCACGAACGCGTGCATACATCGAGGAGAATAGCGGTACAGGTGGGGTTACTGCGACGGGTGTTGGCTAATCCATCGAAAATTGATGAACTACTCTGATGTAATTCCTAGCTGGCCAGCACGGTTTTTCGCAGCCGCCACCGCGGCTCCAACCGCCGCCCGAAAGCCCGCGCGCTCGAGTTCGGCCAACCCGGCCGCCGTAGTGCCCGCCGGGGACGTGATCGTAGCCCGCAGCCGCGCCGCAGTCGTGTCGAGTTCGGTCGAACCGCTGTTCATGCGCTCCAGCAGCATCGCCGCCGATCCGGCCATGGTCTGCACCGCGAGGTCGGTAGAAACGGCGCGGCTCAGCCCGGCCGCAACGCCGGCGTCGACCAGCGCCTCGACCATGAGGAAAAAGTACGCGGGCCCAGACCCCGACACCGCCGTCACCGCGTCGAGCTGCGACTCCGGCACCGTCAGCACGCCGCCGACCGCATCGAACACCGCCGAGACGTCTTTGAGCTGCTCCTGGGTGGCGAACCGGCCCTTGGCCATCGCGCTGATGCCGGCACCGACGACCATCGGCGCGTTGGGCATCACCCGGATGACGGCAACACCCGCGGGCAGCTTCGCCTCGTAGTACGCGGTGCTGACACCGGCGACGACGGTGATGAACACCTGCTCGGCGGCCTTCGCGCGTGCGACCGCGTCGGCGATCTCCTCCGTCACCGACGCCACATCGGACGGCTTGACCGCCACAACGACGAAGTCGGCGTTCTCGACGGCGTCGGCGGTGGTGGTCACCAGCACGGAGTAGGTCTCGGACAGGTAGCGCGCACGCGCGCTGACACGTTCGGCGACCACAATGTCCCCGGCCTGCCGGCCAGATCGCAGCAGGCCAGACAGCAGCGCCTCACCGATGTTTCCGCCGCCGACGATTGCGATTCTGGACACGGCAGCAGCATGCCAGGTCCGGCGGCCAGGAGCGATGGGGGTCCCTCCCGGCCGAGGCGCAGGCGGATGACTCGAAGATGCGCGCCAACTCAGTGATCGGGCACCAGCGCCAGCTGACGGGTCTGCACGATGATGCGGCCCTCACAGTCCACGACGAGATGGTCCTCGTCGAACCAGTCCTGTCCGATCTGGGTGGTCGTGGCCATCACCCGCAGCCAGCCATCGGCGGGAAGGCCACGCAGATACGCGGTCAGCTGCACAGTCGGCGCCCACCCCCGGCGGCCCACCGCGAACGCGACGGGCGGCGAGACGTCCCCGCACATCAACGCGAACAGGATGTCGGGAGGCGTCCCGCGCGGCCGGGCCCAGATTTGAATCACCGGCGCCCTGCCATCCGGCGACGGCCCGTCCGGAACGGTGGACATCAGCGGGCGGACATCCACACCTCGCCAATAGTTCACGGTGCCGTACATGGGGTGTCCGGGCCCGATCGGCTCGACGTCGGGCGGCGGTTCAGGGCTCATCACCGAGGCGAGCGGATTGGCGGACAGCAGCGGGGGGACCAGGTGCTCGGGCTCGCCCAGTGTCACCACCGCATGCACGGCTGATTTCTGCTCTTCGCGCGAACGCTCATCGCGAGATTCCTGCTCATTGCGCGAGCGCTCATCGCGCACCCGCTCCCCTCCGATCAGCTCGACGTCGACCACGCTGACCCTGCGGCCCCGCTTGCGCACGAAGGTTTCCAGCCTCATCTCCCCCGGATTCGGCGCCGACAGGTAGTTCGCGGACACCGAAATCGGCTGCACGGACCCGCCGTGCGCCGCGCGGGCGGCGGCCGCGCACAGCGCCAGCATGGCGCCGCCGTGCACCTTCGGCCCAATGGTCCAGTGCTTGTTCAACTCACCCGCATACGCGCCGTCGCCGAGCGGCCGCACCGCCATCGCGTCGGAGAACGCCGCATCAGAAATCGGAGTGGATTCAGCCATACCGGTCCTTCCTCAGCGCAGCAGGTGGGTGCGGGCGAACTCCAGCGACTCCTTCAGCAGCGCTTCGCGCTCCGCCTCAGTGCGCGCGCCCGACGTGGTGACCTCAAGGATCACATGACCGGAAAACCCGCTCGCCGCCAGCATCTGGCACACCTCGACGGTCGGCTGGGTGCCGCGCCCGGGTACCAGATGCTCGTCGATGTACGCGCCGGACCCGTCGGCCAGGTGCAGGTGGGCAAGACCGGAGCCCATTCTGCGGGCCATGTCCAATGCATCGCTGCCGGCCGTAGCTGTGTGCGACAGGTCGAGGGTGTAGTGCTCGTGATTGCCGTCGAGCGGGTCATAAGACGGCGAAAACGCCGAGATGGCCGGCCCCGGCCTGCCGCCGCGCCTGCGCATCCGCTCGATTGACGCCTGGGTGCCGCCGAAGAAACGGTCCGCGCGGAACGGGAACATGTTCTCCACCGCCACGATCACCTCGGTGGATTTCTCCAGGCGTGCGACCTGCTCGCCGAAGCC
>JAFAWC010000291.1 GCA_019242135.1 Mycobacteriaceae bacterium
CTAGTCCTGCCCCGGGTAGGCCACCGCGTCGATGACGCCGCCGGCGTTGACGGGCCCGCCGAGCAGCACGGTCGTGGTGTTGGCGACCGGGTCGTAGTCGAGCAGCGACTCGCCGGCTCCGCAGGCGAGCCTGGCGTGCAGGTCGAGATGGCTGCCGTTGACACCGACCACGACGATGGTGCCGTTGTCCACATCGGGCACCGTCACCGGGGTCGTCGTCCCGTCGGCGTTGAGTTTGGCGAGGTAGATCACCCCGCACGCGCCGTAGGCCTGCACGAACGTGCCCTCCGGCAGGTGCCAGGCGTTCCCGTCCCCGTAATCAGGGCCCTTCTGCCCGTCGTTTGGCGCAGTGAGGCCGGTTGGGGTGCCGCCGTTGATGGGCACCATCCACAGCCGCGACGCATTGCCGGCGCCGTCACATTTGGCCAGCACGGTCGTGCCGGCGTTTCCGTCCCACCACCGCAGCGGGATGCAATAGGTCTGGCCGGGGATCGACACGGTTGCCCCCACTTTTCCGTCGTTGCCCATCATGACCAGGCCCGCTTTGGTGCCGAGCACGAGCTGGGTGCCGTCGGGTGTGGACAGGTACGCGCCGTTAAAAGGGCTTCCGAGCTGGTCGGTCGGGTACGTCAGCTGCAGGTTGCCGGCCAAATCGACCCGCTTCAACGTGGCGGGGCCACTGGCAGAGGGGCTGCTGGACAGCAGGATGGCTTTCCCCTCGGGGAGCGTGTAGCGCGGGTCGCCGGCGGCGTTGATGGTGGTTTGGGCGCCGGTGTGCAGGTCGACCTCGATCACGGTCGACGGTCCGGGACCGCGGTTGACGAACAGGGCGTGGCTGCCGTCGCCCGACCATCCCATCAGCTCGGGCGTCGGTCCCTCGCCCGGCGGCGGAAACGTGGTGATCGCGTAGCGGTTACCCGCCGGGTCGACCAGATAAAGCGTCGTGGTGGCCGTCGCCTCCGTCGGCGAGCCGGCCGGCGGTGACTGGCCGGGCCGGGTGGGCACGGCTGGGCTCCACATGGCCAGCATCCACCCCGGCCCGACCTTCGACCAGGGGACGTCGCCGATCCCGCCCTCGACACCGTGAGCCGCCGTCTGCGCAATCGTCGTCTGCACTGACGCGGCGGGACTGCCCGAGGAGGCCTGCGCCGCCATCGAGCCGGCGGACCATGAGCATCCGGTCACCAGCATCCCCGCCAGCGCGACAAGCCCTGCGCGGCGGCGCCACCTGACCGAACCTGATGCGCGATGCGCGATCCGAGAGTCGACATCGTGCGTGACGCGCGAAACTCCGGCCATGTCGGTTTTCCTCTCCGACGACACCGTCGCCGCAACGGGTTGTCCCGTCGCAGCCGGTCACGGCAAGAGTGCAGAGAAGTTCTAAACGAATTCTTGGAACGCTTCGCAGCGCCCGACCCGCGGTCCGGTGGAGAGGAATTACCGGCGGTCTGCTACGGGCAGGTCACATCCATCTCGAAGGGTTTGGTGACCGGTTGTTGCGAGTTGCCGGTGGCAACCCCCGTCGCGGTGCCCGTGATCTGGTAGGTACTGCCGTTTTTCGTCGCCTGGGCCTTGCCTTGGCCCGCCGCGGCGTCGGCGTAACCCAACATCACCCCGTTGACGTTGCCCAGTCCAACCGAATGAACGACCGGCGGGTTGGCGTTGCTGACTACCGCCCCGACCCCGTTCGATGCGTCGCCGACGGCGATGCTGATGTTGGCCCCGACCGGAGTACAGCTGACCTGACCGCTGATGTTCTGGTTCTGACCGTCGATCGTCACCTTCGGTGCGCTCGGCGAACCCGAGTTCGATGAGCTCGTACTGGATTTGTTGTTCGAGCAGCCGCCCAGGCAGGCGACCACCGTGGCCGCGCCGATCACGCCGACGAGGATCTCGCGCTTCACAGTTCTCTCCTTTGGCTCATGGCCCCGCCAAGAGCGTTGGGCCGCGTACAGATACGCAAAGACGCCTTCTACAAAGGTCCGGTGCCGCGGGCAGGCCCGCCGGCCTGCCCGCGGCGCTGAGCCGCTTGCGCGTCAGAAGAGCGGGATCCAGACACCGAAGTACCAGAACCCCCACCCGCCGAAGATCGGGTTGAAGACCGGAATAGCCGTGTAGTCGTCGTAGTCGAACTGTCCGAAGTCCTCGCGGGCCCGGGAAATGTCGCGATCCCGGTCGCCGTCCCACCGGCGATTCCAGCCACCGGGAGGCGGCGGACCATCCCAGCCACCAGGAGGCGGCGGGCCGTCCCAGTCGCGCGGTGGGGCACCCGGAGCCGGGCCGTCGTTCCAGCCCACCCCGTGTTCCGGAGGCGCCGGTGGCGCGCCCTTGTCGGGTGTGCTGAAGCCACGAGGAGCGTCCCTCGGGCCACCGACCTGGTCATTGCCGCGATCGAACGTCCCGCGCGGCGTGTTTTCCTGGCCCGGTTGGGTATTGGGCCCAGTCGTCGGCGTGTTGTTCGGCCCAGCCGGCGCGCTGGACGGCGCGGTGGTCGGGGTGTTGCCCGGGTTGTTTTGCCCGGTGTTAGTGGGCGTGCTGGTCGGCTCGGTCTGACCCGGGTTGCCCGGCGGGTTGGATGTGTTGGTCGGCGTGTTCTGCCCGGGGTTGCCCGGATTGTTCTGGTTTCCGTTCCCGGGATTGTTCTGGTTGCCGTTACCCGGATTGTCCTGGTTCCCGTTCCCGGGATTGTTCTGATTCTGGTTGCCGGGATTGTTCTGATTCTGGTTGCCGGGAGTGTTCTGATTCTGGTTGCCCGGATTGTTCTGATTCTGGTTGCCGGGATTGTTGCCGGGGTTGGGTCCGGGCTGGCAGTTCTGCTGGGTGCAGGGGCCCGGCGGGTCCGCAGCGGCCAGCCCCGTGCCGGCAGTGAGTGCTCCGACGCTGGCGACGATCGCCGCCGCACCGGCCATACGCTTGACGTACATAGCTGTGTGTTTCCTTCACGTCTCGCTTGTTGGATCGCCCCCCGACGGCCGCGACCACCGGCAGCCCGAACGCGAATCGGGCCGAACGCAACGGTCGCGATCTCGGATGTGGTGCCCGAATGACAGACCTCTCAAACCACGTGTGCGCGCGGTCGGCCCGGGGTCGCCGCCGGCCCCCGCGTGGGCACGCCTTTACCGCCCGCTGACGTGGAAAAATCTCGGAGCCATAACGAATTAGCGCCATAATGGCAATTTGCTAGCAGTTGGCTGTGCGCGGGCCTGTCGGTCCGGTGATTTGCGCTGCCGCCCCCATATCATCACCGCGACAACCTGGACACGTGAGGCGGTGTTGTGGGCACGATCATTCGGACCGTCGTCGTCGTCCTTACTTCTCTGTTGGCTTCCTGCGGGGTCGCCGCGGCCGATCCCGTGGTCCCCGTCAACGACGTGACGAGGTCGGCGGACACCGACGACGGATGGCACCTGACCGCGACGCTGACGAACATGACCGTCGATTCGGTGGCGAACATGGCCGCCACTCCGTTGACCAGGGAAGCCTTCGTCAGCGGGAAGGCAATCGCCAACATCCAGGGCGACGGCACCAGCGCGGTGAACTCCGGCAATCTGGTGATGGGCGTGCAGCTGGGATGTCAGCTCGACCTGAGCCAAGGTGGCAACCTTTCCCTCGGCGGTGACGCCGGGGTGGGCTTCGGTACCGGTACGAACATCTTGAACAACGCCGGACCGAACCTGGATCTGAACCCGAGCGCGTCGATCAACCTGCTGCCCGGCAACATCAACACGCTGGGTCTGGGCAAGATGTCGCTCAAGGGCCGCAACGGCGAGGTCACCGTTCACGACGCGCACGTGAAGGTCGACGGCTGCACCGGTTCGGTGGTGCTGCGCTTCTTCACATATGCGCAGATCGAAACCGATAATGGCAATGACAGCGTCAACACCTACGGGGATATCATCACCATATGATCAGCGCAGTGCGTGGGGCAGTGGCCGCTGCCGCTACAGCGGCGGTCGCACTCGCCTGTGCCGGCGCCGCGAACGCCGACAACAGCAATAACAACAACAACAACAACGACGTCACCAACATCGGTGGCAGCAGCGCAACCGACTCATCGGCCAACGAGAACGTCATGTGGCCGCCCACGGACCTGTCCTGGCCGCCGCAGCAAATCCTCAACGCCGGCGAGGGCGGCAACGACAACGGCAACGACAACGCCAAGTCCAACAACAAGACCCCGGCGACGCCGATCGTGCTGCCGGTGGGCCAGTCCGCTCCCGCGGCAACGGCCGCACCGAGTACGTCGGAGGCGCCGACACCGATCGTGCCGGTCGCGACCCCTTAGACCCGTCGGACGCGACTAAGCGCCGCGCCGCATTCTCTTACTGGACTGCCAGAAGAGATTAGCTTCCTATCCGGGCCGAGGCGGAGCAGAATCATTGTGTGGCAGGGGCTGAAGTGAAGCAGTCCGCGCGCCCCGCCTCACCCATTTGAAATTCGGGATCAGTCCTTTCACTCCTTAACGGGGGGAGTTAATTCATGACTGACGCTTCGCTGAAGCAGGACCTCTACGGGTTCGCCATCGAGTTGCGGAAGTTGGCCTACACCATGCCCGGCGGCCACGAGGACCCGCTGATCCGGCTGAGCGAACGCATGGCCCGGCACGCTTCGCAGGGGGAGTCGCCGCCGGGGAGACTGGCGAACTAAAAGATTTGGGGGAAACGGGAGTCGGCTGAGCCCGGCCTTCGGCGCGAACGTGTGGCCGGTGTTACCCGGTATTACTGCGGCTGGACTTTCGCGGCGATCTGATCAGCGATCTTGGCAGCTGAGTCCGCCGGGTTGGCGCTGCAGGTGTTGACGTCGATGATCACGTTGTTGCGTGCGGTCAGCGCCCGCCCGCACGCCCAGCCGGGGGCCTTGCCGTTCTGTTGAGTCGCGGTGACGCTGAGGATGCCGTTCGCGTTGGAGATCGGCCCCACCGTCCACTGCGACCCGGATTGGGTGTGGGTGTACTCGTGGCAGGCCTGCCACTTTTGGGCGGAGGTGGTGAAGAAGGCGCCGGCCTCCTTGGCCGACGGAAACAGCACCACCGCCTGCTCGGCATAGTGGGTGAAGTTGCCGCCGTCCGTCAATGACTGGTCGTGCTCGGCGGTGTACCCGCTGCCCGCGAAGGCCTGGGCCTGAGCCGCGCCGTCGACGGCCAGGCACTCCTTGGGCGACATGGTGGCGCTGTCGTCCGACATCGCGAAGCCGGTTCTCGTGACCGCCATTTGGTTTGCCCCCATCGCGGCGTTGATGTCGTCGGCGCTGAGCAGCAGCCCGGGCAGCGCCGCGTCCGCGAGAGGGGGCGCAGTGGTCGTCGTGGGGGTTGGCGTGGTGGTCGATGTCTTGGTGGCTTGGTTGCCGCCGCCGCACCCGGCGGCGAGCACGCAGACGCCGGCAGCGGCGAGTGCGGCCGTGACATGACGCATCTGATCACCCCTTCCCCCGTAGCCGACCGATCGCAGCCGACGATGGCCCTACAACGTTGCCGGTAAGAACTCGCGTAGCAGGAGCGTACCGCGACTGCAGGCGCGTATCACCAGCAAATCGCCGAATTCCGTTCTCCGGCAGGTGATGCCGACGGCAAAACGCAGCGTTTGCCCAAGCCCGGCCGGATGACTCAGCTACCCAGCGCGCTGCCTTTGCGCCACTGGTCCCACGGCACGGTCCAATCGCCGTTTTGGTTCAGCTGCAGCGGCGGCCCGCCGGAGTTGCGCACCTCCACCACGTCACCGATCTGGGAAAAGTCCATAAACCATTTGGCGTTGTCTCCGTTGAGGTTTAAGCATCCGTGCGAGGTGTCGGTGTTGCCTTGCGCCCACACCGTCGCGTCGAGCTGGTGCAGGTAGATGCCGTCGGTGGAGATCTGGGTGGCGTTGTTGATCGTTTCGCGGTAGCCGAGCCGGGAGTTGATCGGCAGGCCGAAGGTGGAGGAGTCCATGACCACCGAGGGCGCCTTGCTCATGACCGTGTAGATCCCCGGCGGAGTCCAAAAC
>JAFAWC010000390.1 GCA_019242135.1 Mycobacteriaceae bacterium
GTTGGTGTCCGGTCCCGCGGGTGTCGGTAAGGCGACCCTGGTGCGGGCGGTCTGCGCTGGGCGCCGCCTTGTCGAACTGGACGGTCCGGACGTGGGCGCGCTGGCCGCGCCGGAGAGACTCGAGGCGGTCGCCGAGGCGGTCGCGACGGTCCGCGCCGGCGGCGGCGTCCTGCTGGTCACCGAAATCGACGCCCTGCTGCCGATACCCGCCGAGCCCGTCGCGACACTGATCCTCGGCGAATTGCGCACCGCCGTCTCGACACCGGGGGTGGCGTTCATCGCGACGTCGCAGAAGCCCGATGGACTGGACCCGCGGGTGCGCTCCCCCGAGCTGTGTGATCGCGAACTGGGCCTCAGCCTTCCCGATGCGTCGACCCGCAAGGCGGTGCTGGAAGTGCTGTTGCGAAACGTGCCCGCCGACGGTCTCGATCTCGACGACACTGCCCAGCGCACACCTGGTTTCGTGCGCGCCGACCTGGCTGCGCTGGTACGCGAGGCGGCGTTGCGGGCCGCGGCGCGCGCCAGCGAGGACGGCAAGCCGCCGGCACTGCGGCACGACGACCTCGCCGGCGCGCTGACCGTGATCCGCCCACTGTCGCGTTCGGCCACCGAAGAGGTCGCAGTCGGTGACGTCACCCTCGACGATGTCGGCGACATGGCCGAGACCAAGCAGGCGCTGACCGAGGCGGTGTTGTGGCCGCTGCAGCATCCGGATACGTTCGCCCGGCTGGGTATCCAGCCGCCACGCGGTGTTCTGCTCTACGGTCCGCCGGGCTGCGGCAAAACGTTCGTGGTCCGCGCATTGGCCAGCTCGGGACGATTGTCGGTGCACGCGGTCAAGGGTGCCGAGCTGATGGACAAGTGGGTCGGGGCGTCGGAGAAAGCCGTGCGGGAATTGTTCCGCCGCGCACGTGATTCGGCCCCGTCACTGGTGTTCCTCGACGAAATCGACGCGCTGGCACCCCGCCGGGGCCAGAGTTTCGACTCCGGCGTCACCGACCGGGTGGTGGCGGCGCTGTTGACCGAGCTGGACGGGATCGACCCGCTGCGCGATGTCGTCGTGCTCGGCGCCACAAATCGTCCCGATCTTGTCGATTCGGCGCTGCTGCGGCCCGGCCGGCTTGAGCGGTTGGTGTTCGTCGAGCCGCCCGACGCCGACGCGCGGCGCGAGATCCTGCGCACCGCAGCCAAGTCGGTGCCGCTCGCCGACGACGTGGACCTTGACGCGCTCGCCGAGCAGCTCCAGCGATACAGCGGCGCCGACTGTGTCGCACTGCTTCGCGAGGCGGCGCTGACGGCGATGCGGCGCTCGATCGACGCCGCCGACGTCACCGCCGCGGACCTGGCCGCAGCCCGGGAGAAGGTCAAGCCGTCGCTGGCCCCGGTGCAGGTCGAGTCGCTGCGCGCGTTCGCGACCGGGCGTTAGTACCGTGCTCGCCATCCTGCTCGCGCACGCGGTCGCCGCTGCGCTGGCGCCGCTGCTGGTCCGTCGCTGGGGCCGGCTCGCGTTCTATCCTCTCGCTCTTGTTCCCGCGGCATCGTTTGTCTGGATCGCGCAGAACTGGCCGCAACCCCGCAGGACCGCCACCGTCCACCTGCGGTGGGTTCCTGAGCTGTCGATGAACATCGACCTGCGCTTCGACGCGCTGTCGGCGATCATGGCCGTGCTTGTTCTGGGCATCGGCGCGCTGGTGCTGTTCTACTGCTCCAATTATTTTCACCACCACGACGAGCACGCCGAGCCGCGGCTGCCCGGGTTCGCCGCGCAGCTCGTCGCATTCTCCGGCGCCATGTTCGGCCTGGTCATCAGCGACAACATGCTGTTCCTCTACGTCTTCTGGGAGCTGACAACGGTGTTGTCGTTCCTGTTGGTCGCCCACTACGCCGACCGCGCCACCAGCCGCCGTGCGGCGATGCAGGCGCTGCTGGTCACGACGGCGGGCGGCCTGGCGATGCTGGCAGGCATCGTCGTCCTCGGCCACGCCGCACACACCTACCTTTTGTCCACACTTGTCGCCCACCCCCCGTCCGGGCTCGTCGCATCCGTCGGCGTGTCACTGCTGCTCGCGGGCGCGGTCAGCAAATCGGCTCTGGTGCCGCTGCACTTCTGGCTGCCCGGTGCGATGGCGGCTCCCACACCGGTGAGCGCATATCTGCACGCCGCCGCAATGGTCAAGGCCGGCGTCTACCTCATCGCCCGGCTGACACCCGGTTTCGCCGACGCTCCGCCCTGGCGGCCCACCGTTGTCGTCCTTGGCATCCTCACCCTGCTACTCGCGGGCTGGCGGGCGGTGCGCGAGTACGACCTGAAGTTGATCCTCGCGTTCGGCACAGTCAGCCAGCTGGGATTCATCACCCTGCTGGTGGGTGCGGGTGGCGGTGATCTGATGCTGGCGGGCCTGGCGCTGCTGTGCGCCCACGCGTTGTTCAAAGCGGCGTTGTTCATGGTTGTCGGCGTCATCGACCACACCACCGGCACCCGCGACATTCGCCGGCTCGCCTGGCTCGGTCACGAATGCCGCCCGCTTTTCGTGATCGCAGCGTGTTCGGCGGCCAGCATGGCTGCTGTACCGCCGTTTTTGGGCTTCGTCGCGAAGGAGGCCGACTTCGAAACGATTGCGCACAGTGCGTCTCTGGGCGCAGCCGCACCTTTCGTGTTGACAGCCGTCGTGCTCGGCTCGGTCTTCACGACCATCTACAGCCTTCGTTTCCTGTGGGGAGCGTTCGCGCGCAAGGGCAGAAGTGCACCCAGCTCCCTGGTCGCCCACATGCACGCACCGCGGCCGAGTTTCCTTGTTCCGCCCGCCATCTTGGCCGCAGCCAGTCTCGCTCTCGGCATTGCGCCGGGCTGGCTCGGCAAAGTGCTGGACGACTACGCCGACGCCGTGCCGGGCGGCCACACTTTTCAGCTGTCACTGTGGCACGGCGTCGGCCTGCCCCTCGCGCTGTCGGTGATCGTGCTCGGAGCCGGTACCGGCGTGTTCCTATGGCGTAATCGGTTGCGGCGCGCCAGAATTGGCTGGCTGCCACTGGGCAACGCGGACCGTGTCTACGATGCCGTCGTGCACGCAGCCGACATGCTCTCGATCAGAGTCACCGCCGTCACTCAGCGCGGCTCGATACCGGGCACCCAGGCGGTCATCCTGTCGACCCTGGTACTGCTGCCGATCGCCGCGCTCGCCGTCGGCACCCGCGACCGTCCGCAATTCCGGCTGTGGGATTCATCGTTGCAGCCCGTGGTGGGCGTCCTGATCGTTGTCGCCGCGCTGGGTTCGACAGTGATGCGCAACCGGCTGGCGGGCGTACTGCTCGTCGGCCTGACCGGCTACGGCTGCGGCGTCATCTTCGCCTTACACGGGGCGCCGGACCTGGCGCTCACGCAATTCCTTGTCGAGACACTGACGCTGGTGGTGTTCGTGCTCGTGCTGCGTGCGTTACCGGCCCAAGTGCGCGTCGAGAACATCAGGTGGCACCGCTGGTCGCGGCTGGCATTGGCGGTTGCGGTCGGCGCGACCGTCACGGTTCTGGTGACCTACGCGACGGCGGCCCGAACCGGCGCCTCCGTCGCGTCGGCGCTGCCCGACACGGCCTACCACCGCGGCCACGGCGCGAACACGGTCAATGTGCTGCTCGTCGACATTCGCGCCTGGGACACCCTCGGCGAGGTTCTGGTACTGCTGGTGGCGGCGACGGGTGTGGCATCAATGGTCTTTCGCCACCGCAGGTTCGGCGCCGCGCCTCGCGTCTCTGATGCTCCGCGGCCCGCTCCCGCCAGCAGCGACGTGACGTGGCTCCGCGGCAGTGAGCTGCGCGACCCGCGTCACCGGTCGCTAGTGCTCGAGGTGGCGACGCGGGTGATCTTCCCACTGATCATGGTGTTGTCGGCGTACTTCTTTTTCACCGGTCACAACACACCGGGCGGCGGCTTCGCGGGGGGGCTGACCGCCGGGCTCGCACTGGTTCTGCGTTACCTCGCAGGCGGCCGCTACGAACTCGGCGAAACGTTGCCTGTCGACGTCGGCAAGGTGCTCGGTGTCGGGCTGTTCCTGTCGGCGAGTACCGCTGCGGCCCCGCTGCTGCTTGGCGCGCCGGTGCTGTCGTCGAGGCTATTCGAATTCGACATGCCGGTGCTGGGCCACGTCACGTTCGTCACCGCGCTGATCTTCGACCTGGGGGTGTATCTGATCGTGGTGGGTTTGGTTCTTGACGTGCTGCGCAGCCTCGGCGCCCGCCTTGATGACGAGCTCGCTCCCTCCGCCGCCGAATCCCGGAAGGCTGCATTCCGGTGACCACTGCCGTAGTCCCGTTGGTGTTGATCGGCGTGCTCACCAGCGCCGGCGTCTATCTGTTGCTCGAACGCAATCTGACGCGAATGCTGTTGGGCCTTTTGCTTGTCGGCAATGCAACCAACCTGCTGATCCTGACCGTCGGCGGCGAGTCGGGCGAGCCACCGATCCACGGGCACACCAGCGCGACTCGCACCTCCATCGCCGACCCGTTGGTGCAGGGCATGATCCTGACCGCGATCGTGATCACGATGGGGGTCGCCGCGTTCGTCCTCGCGCTGGCGTACCGGTCTTATCGGCTCACGACAGCCGAGGAAGTGACGAACGACCCGGAGGACACCCGCGTGTCCCAGCAGACTGAGGACCAGGCGCAGGAGGACGTTGTTCACCCGGAGCTGGAGCCGGACGAGGACGAACCCGCCGAATTGGACGCCCTGCCACCCCATTCCCGCAAAGCTCAACTCCGAGAGCGGCCGTGACGCTCGCGGCCACCCTCACCCCGCTGCCGGTGCTAATCCCCGTCGGCGGTGCGGCGCTGACGATGATCGTGGGGCGCCATCCTCGCCTGCAGCAGGTGATCACTTTGGCGGCGTTGGCATCGGTCGTGGCGGTGTGCGCGACGCTGATCTATCTCACGGACCGCCACGGCACCATCGCGGTGTTCGTCGGCGGCTGGGGTCAGCTGGTAGCGGGGCTGGGACCGCTGGGCATCGCACTGGTGGTGGACCGGCTGTCGGCGCTGATGATGATCGTGTCGTCGATCGTGCTGCTGGCCGTCGTCCTCTACGCGATCGGCCAGGGCATCCGCGACGGCGATGAGCGCCAGCCCGTGTCGATCTTTCTGCCGACGTATCTGGTGCTGTCGGCGGGTGTCTGCGACGCGTTCCTGGCCGGCGACTTGTTCAACCTTTTCGTCGGCTTCGAGGTGCTGCTGACCGCGAGCTTCGTACTGCTGACCATCGGAGCAAGCGCGGACCGGGTGCGCGCCGGCATCGCCTACGTCATGGTCTCGATGGTGTCGTCGTTGATCTTTCTGTTCGGCGTGGCGCTTGTCTATGCGACGACGGGGACGCTGAATATGGCCGAGCTCGCGCAGCGCGTCGACCACGTCGCCCCGGGCACCCGTAGTGCGGTCTTCGCGGTACTCCTCGTCGCGTTCGGCATCAAGGCCGCGGTGTTCCCGCTGTCGGCATGGCTGCCCGACTCCTATCCCACGGCGCCGGCGCCGGTGACCGCCGTGTTCGCCGGCCTGCTGACGAAAGTCGGTGTTTACGCGATCATCCGCGCGCATTCGCTGCTGTTTCCGGCCGCCGGCCTGGACAACGTCCTGCTCTGGGCTGCGCTGCTGACGATGCTGATCGGCGTGCTCGGCGCGATCGCGCAAAGCGACATTAAACGACTGCTCTCCTTCACCTTGGTCAGCCACATCGGATACATGGTGTTCGGCATCGCGCTGGCCACCCAGCCGGGAATGTCGGGCGCCATCTACTACGTCGTTCACCACATCATCGTGCAGACCACGCTGTTCTTGGTTGCCGGCCTGATCGAGCGCCAAGCCGGCGCCTCGACGCTGCGTCGGCTCGGCGGCTTGGCCACTACCAGCCCCGTGCTGGCCATGCTTTTCCTCATACCGGCTCTCAATCTCGGTGGTGTCCCGCCGTTTTCCGGCTTCCTCGGCAAGGTTGCGCTGCTGCAAGCAGGCGCCCAGCACGGGTCGGCGCTGGCCTGGATCCTCGTCGTCGGGGGCGTTAGCACCAGCCTGCTCACGCTCTACGTCGTGACCCGGGTCTACAGCAAGGCGTTCTGGCGGCCACGCGCCGACGCACCGGAAGGTGCGCTCGCCGCGGCAAGTCCGGCGGCGCTGCTTGACGATGCCTCCGACATCGCGTTCATCGAGCGAGAAGATGTGGGCCGGATGCCGGTGGGCATGCTGGCGGCCACGATCGCGCTGATCGTCGTCGGGCTCACACTGACCGTGATGGCCGGACCGATTTTTTCCTACGCCGATCGCGCAGCCGCCCAGGTACTCGACCGGGAGCAGTACATCACGGCGGTGGAAGCGCAATGAACACCCTGACGGTCAGGCGCTGGGCGCTGAGGATATGGGTGCTGTGCTGGTTGATGCTGGTCTGGGTTCTATTGTGGGGCAACGCCTCTGCTGCCAACATCCTCAGCGGCCTGCTCATATCGCTGCTTATCACGGTGCTGCTGCCACTGCCGGTGGTGCCCGTGGAGGGCCGGCTTCATCCGTTGTCGCTGGCCAAGCTGATGGCCGTGGTGGGCTGGTTTTTGGTGCAGTCCAGCCTTCAGGTGGCGTGGCTGGCCATCAAGCCGGGGCCGCCGCCCATGAGCGCCGTGCTGCGCGCCACGGTCGCGGTGAAGTCCGATCTCGTTCTCGCACTCGCCGTCAACGCGATCAACCTCACGCCGGGCACGCTGGTGCTGGAGATCGACCGCGATCAGCGCCGCCTGTTCATCCACGTGCTCAACGTCGGTTCTGCGCACGCGGTCGATCGTTTTCACCGCGAAGTAGAGCTGCTTGAGCGCCTACTGATCGCGGCATTCGAACGCGAAAAGGATTGGAAATCAGCGGCACAGGAGCACCCGTGACGATCGTCTGGATTATGGCCGCGGTGATGTTGGTCGCCGCGGCGGCGCTGACGACCTTCCGCATTCTGGCCGGCCCGAGCACTTTGGACCGGCTGGTCGCGTTGGACACCCTTGTCGCCGTGGCGATGTGCGGTCTGGGCACCTGGGCAGCATTCAGTCTCGACTCCACGGTGGTCTACGGGATCACCGCACTGTCTCTGATCAGCTTCGTTGGTTCGGTCAGCGTGGCGCGCTTCCGCGTGCCGGACAACGAGCCGCAGGCGGATGGGTCGTGATCTCCCTCGACGTGGTGGCCGGGGTGCTCGTGCTCGGCGGGTCGATCCTGGCCCTCACCGCCTCAATCGGAGTAGTGCGGTTTCCGGACACCTTGTCGCGCATGCACGCCGCAACCAAGCCGCAGGTGCTCGGCCTTCTACTCGTGTTGACGGGCGCCGCGGTCCGGCTGCGCGGCAACGCCGACGTGGGGATGATCGTCCTTACCGCGATGTTCACGCTGATCACCGCACCCGTGGTCGCCAACCGGGTCGGCCGGCTCGCCTACCGCGAACGCTGTGTGCGCGAGGACCTCCTCACCGTTGACGAGCTCGGCCGGGACTCGAATCTGTAACCGCCGTCGGGCTCGCTTGGCTGTTCCCGAGATTCGCCGTCCGCCGGCATTACAACGGAGTCCGGCCCGCAGCAGGTCGGCCCGTTAAAAGGCAAGTCCCATCCGGTCTCCACCCGGCGGGTGTACTTTGCTGCCGGGCGTCATAAGGTTGCTGCGGCCACATTCAGGGCCCAGTCCCGCAGCGGTGCGCATGACGTGAGAAGGGGTGGCATGTCGGAAACAGTGCCGGAACTTCCCGCTGCGCCGTCTGTGCGGGCACGGCCGACGGCATTCGACACGTTGCTGGGGCGCTGGCGCCGCGATCGCGGGTCCGGTGCGTCCGGCCGGGTCTGGATCAGTATGAGCACGGTGGGCGCTGGTGTGCTCGTGTGCATGTTGTTCGGCGTGCTCGCGTCCGACCACTGGTGGATCAGCGACGACGGCATGATCGTTGTCCGAGAGGTGCGGCAGGTCCTCGCCGGCGCCGGGCCCAACTACAACCCGTTGCAGCGCGATGAGGCTGACACCAGCCCTCTGTGGATGTGGCTGTTAACGGCATTCACGTTGATCCGTCGAGGCGACGTCGCGGTCAGTGCGGTCGCGCTTGGCTTCGCGCTTGCCGTGGCCGGTCTGGTGCTGGCGCTGTGGGGTAGCAGCAGCCGGCACCGCCGGCGCGGCGTGAACGGTGTCCTGCTGCCGGTGGGGGCCTTGGTGCCGGTCGGGATCGCCGGGTTCTGGGACTTCGCCACCTCCGGGCTGGAGACGGGTCTTTCCCTCTTCTGGCTCGGTCTAGTCTGGCGGCTGCTGGTGTCTGCCACGGCCGAGACGAGCCACCCGCGGCTGGTGATGGTCGCGCTCGTC
>JAFAWC010000425.1 GCA_019242135.1 Mycobacteriaceae bacterium
CAACGGCATCGGCAGCGGCTCGGGGGCATCGGGGGAATCCCACGCGTCGGTCCAGCGGCTCTTCAGCAGCCGGGCGGGCTTGCCGGTGTAGATGCGGCGGCGGACGGTGTCAGAGGACGTGGCGTCCAGCAGCGCCCGCTGAATGACCGACGCGCCGGAATCGTCTCGCACACCCAAGTGGTATTCGGCTGCGGTCAAAAACGCCGAGCCCATCCACACCCCGGACGCGCCGAGCGCGAGCGCCGCCGCGACCTGTCTGCCGGTCCCGATGCCGCCGGCGGCCAGGACGGGCACGCGTTGCTCCACGGCATCAACGATCTCCGGCACGAGCACCATCGACGCGATCTCACCGGTGTGTCCACCGGCCTCATAGCCTTGAGCGACAACGATATCCACGCCGTTGTCGACATGGCGCCGCGCATGCGTGGCGGTGCCCGCCAGCGCGGCGACGGGAACACCGGCCTGGTGCACCTGGTCGATGACATCGGCGGGCGGCGAGCCCAGCGCGTTGGCGATGAGCTTGATCGGATGCTTGAGCGCCACCTCGACGTGGGACCGGGCGACCGAATGCAGCCATCCCA
Organism: Mycobacteriaceae bacterium; assembly: GCA_019242135.1. Classification (GTDB taxonomy): domain Bacteria; phylum Actinomycetota; class Actinomycetes; order Mycobacteriales; family Mycobacteriaceae; genus Mycobacterium. The sequence goes on from JAFAWC010000425.1 coordinate 582, forward strand.
GAACACCTTCCGACCGTTTCCCGTCATCCGGAAGCGGCGGAACGCCCAAGTCGGCCAGTGTTTTGGTGACGAAGTCGCGGTGCCCCTGGGGGATCAGCTTGTCGATGTCGACGGCGGTGCCCTCGGTCGGAACCTTGGCGGGCATCACGATGTCGACGCCGTAGGGCTTGCCGTCGGTGTTGTCGTCCATCCACTGCAGGACGGCTTGCAGATCGTCGGCGTCGTTGAACCGCACACAACCCAACATTCCCAGCCCGCCGGCCTTGCTGACCGCGGCGGCGACCTTCTCCGAGGGCGTGAAGACGAAGATCGGGTAGTCGATCCCGAACCGGTCGCACAGCTGGGTGCGCATCACGTGTTTGCGCCGACGTGTTTGGTGCTGATGTCGTCGGCGGGCCGAAGTTCGGTCTGCTCCTTGGCCCATCGGTAGTCCGGTTTACCCGCCGGTGAGCGCTTCACCTCGTCGACATACCAAAGCGCGCGCGGGACTTTGTATCCCGCGATCTCGGAGCGCACGAAACTGTTAAGCTCGGCCAACGCGGGTCGGGTTTGGGGACGCGGTTGCACGACGGCCGCGACGCGCTGGCCGTACCGCTCGTCGGGTACGCCCACGACGAGCGCGTCGAACACATCGGAATGTCCCTTGAGCGCGGCCTCGACCTCTTCGGGGTAAATCTTCTCACCGCCGCTGTTGATCGACACCGAGCCGCGGCCCAGCATCGTGACCGACCCGTCGGCTTCCACCTGGGCGTAGTCGCCGGGTATCGCGTAGCGCACGCCGTTGTAGGTCTTGAACGTCTCGGCGGTCTTTTTCTCGTCCTTGTAGTAGCCGACGGGAATGTTGCCGCGCTTCGCGATGACGCCGCGCACCCCCGAACCGGGCTTGATCTCGTTGCCGTCGTCGTCGAGCACGACGGTGAACTTGTCGATCGCCACCCGCGGGCCGCCGGTGTGCGCCTCACCTTTCGCGACGACGCTGGTGCCACCGAAGCCGGTCTCCGACGACCCGATCGAGTCGGTGATCACCCGGTTGGGCAGTAACTCGAGCAGTTTCTCCTTGATGCTCGGCGAAAACAGGGCGGCGGTGCTGGCCAAGAGGAACAGCGACGAGAGGTCGTAGTCGGGGTTCTTGGTCAGCGCGTCCAGCAGCGGCCGGGCCATCGCGTCACCGGTGAAGAACAGCAGGTTCACGTTGTGCTTGTGGATGGTGCGCCATACCTCGTCGGCGTCGAACTCCGGTGCCAAAACGATGGTTCCGCCGGAGAACAGGGCCATCCAGGTGGCCGATTGGGATGCACCGTGAATCATCGGCGGGATCGGGAAGCGGATCATCGGTGGTCCCGCCGCGGCCTGCTTGGCCAGGTCGTACTCGTCCTTGACAAATTCGCCTGTCGCGAAGTCCGTTCCGCCGAATAGCACTCGGTAGATGTCCTCGTGGCGCCACATCACGCCTTTCGGGAAGCCGGTTGTACCGCCGGTGTAGAGCAGGTAGATGTCGTCGGCGCTGCGCTCGCCGAAATCGCGCTCGGGTGAGCCCTCGGCGAGGGCGGTGTA
>JAFAWC010000539.1 GCA_019242135.1 Mycobacteriaceae bacterium
GCGAGCACGTCGAAGCGCTCGATCCGCACCATGCGAGCAGCCAGGTCGACCGTCTGACCCTCGCGAACCAACCGGTACGCCCGTTTACCTCCCACCTTGACCGCGCTGACTGCCGACGGGACCTGCCGGATCTCGCCGCGCAGCTCGGCGACCGCCCGCTCGATGCGAGCCGCAGTTACGCCTCCGGCGGGGGTAATGGAAACGATCTCGCCGTCGGCGTCGTCGGTGGTGGTGACCTGCCCCAGCCGGATCGTCGCCGCATACGCCTTGCTGGCCGCCGCCAGCAGGCCGAGAATCTTTGTCGCGCGCTCGATCCCGATGACCAGCACACCGGTGGCCATCGGGTCGAGCGTGCCGGCGTGACCCACCTTGCGCGTGCCGAAGATCCGCCGGCACCGTCCCACCACGTCGTGGCTGGTCATGCCTGAAGGTTTGTCGACGATCACCAAGCCTGCGTCGCTGTGGTCGCGACTCGTGGGCGTCACAGCACAATCGCCGTCAACACCAGGCCCTCGCGCACTGACCAGCGGCCGGGCAATGTAATCAACGGCGGACCCGACAGCGCGCCCGGGTCGACGAGGATCTGCGCGACGAATTCGCCTGTGGTGCCGTCGGGGTGGACGTCGAACGTGATGTGTGCATCCTCGAAGCCAAGCCAGCGCCGCGTCAGCGGATACCACGCCTTGTAGGTCGCCTCCTTCGCGCAAAACAGGATTCGGTCCCAATGCAACCCGCCCGGCATTGCCGCGAGTTCACGCCGTTCCGCGGGCAGGCTGACCGCGTTGAGCACTCCGTCGGGTAGCACACCGTGGGGCTCGGCGTCGATGCCGACCGAACGCGCCTCTGCCGCCCGGGCCACCCCCGCACCGCGGTAGCCGGCGCAGTGCGTCAGGCTGCCGACCACCCCTTCGGGCCAGCACGGTTCCCCCTTGTCCCCCTTGAGAATCGGCACCGGGGGCAGGCCCAGTTCACCGAGCGCCAGCCGGGCGCAGTGCCGGACGGTGGTGAACTCGTTGCGCCGCTTGGCAACCGAGCGAGCTATCAGCGGTTCTTCGGCGGGCAACGGCTTCAGGTCGGGCGGATCGCAGTACAGTTCGGCGGCGGCGACAGAGTCGGGCACCAGGCCGGAGAGAAGCCTGGCGCTCATGCCCACCTGCCGTGCCCTGACCGTTGCTGGATTCGGGCCCGCACCTTCTCGGCGTTGGCCCGCATCTCGGGCGTGATCACGAAATGTCCGCCGAAGTCGTTGAGATAACCGGGCGCATACTGCGGGTCGGGAAGCACCTGTCGCAGCCACCGATATGGCTTGCGGCGCCGCCACTCGCGCGGATAACCGACCGACACCTCCTCGAATCGCACACCGTCGTACCAGGTGGTCCGGGGAATGTGGAGGTGGCCGTAGACCGAGCAGACGGCGTTGTAGCGGGTGTGCCAGTCCGCGGTCGCGGCGGTGCCGCACCACAGCGAAAACTCCGGATAGAACAGCGCCTCGCACGGCTCTCGGACCAGCGGGAAATGATTCACCAGCACCGTGGGCGTCATCCAGTCCAATTGCTCGAGCCGGTCGCGGGTCACGGCTAGCCGGTCGCGGCACCAGGCCTCTTTGGTGGCATACGGCTCGTGTGACAACACGAACTCGTCGGTGGCGACCACGCCGCTGTCGCGCGCGATCGCCAAACCCTCCGCCTTGGTCGACGCCCCCTCAGGCAGAAACGTGTAGTCGTACAACAAGAACATCGGCACGACGAGCGCCGGACCGCCCTGATCCGTCCACATCGGGTAGGGGTGTTCGGGGGTCAGCACCCCCATCTCGTCGCACATGTTCACCAGAAAGTCGTACCGGGCGCGGCCGAAAACCTGCGCCGGATCCTTGCCGGTCGTCCACAACTCGTGGTTGCCGGGAACCCAGATCACTTTGGCGAACCGTCGGCGCAGCAGGTCCAGCGACCAGCGGATGTCGTCGGAACGTTCGGCGACGTCGCCCGCGACGATCAACCAGTCGTCCGGCGAGGAGGGATGCAACGACTCGGTGACCGGCTTGTTGCCGGTGTGACCCGTATGCAGGTCACTGATCGCCCACAGCGTCGCCACAACCGACCAGATTACTGAACAGTGGGCCTGTGCTTGATGTCGTCGCCATCGCGACTCCGCCGCCCAGCGAGTGAACTAGAACAGGTTCTCGTTTCCCGTCGTGCGGACGACGCCCCACCGCTACACTCCAGAAAGCCGAGAGGGGAGTCATGGCCACCAGGTTGCGGCTGTTCGCCGCACTGTGCGCACTGGTTACCGCCGTGGTCGTCGTCTGGCAGTCGTCGCCTGCCCGCCCCGACATGATGAGCAGCGTGCAACTGCGGTCCACCGCCGTGCCGTTGGACGAGCCGAGCACCACGATCAAATCGCCGGTCATTGCCCTGACCGACCCACGTCCGTTCGACCCGTGCACCGACATTCCCATCGACGTGATCCGGGGGCTCGGTCTGGCGTTCACCCCTCCCGAACCCGAGGACGGCCTGCGCTGCCACTACGACGCAGCCAACTACCAGATGGCCATCGAGCCGATCGTGTGGCGCAGCTACGAGCAGAGCCTTTCCACCGACGCGGTCGAGACCACCATCGACGGCCACCGCGCCGCATGGTTTTGGGTGATGAAGCCCACCGACTGGAACAACAAGTGGTGGTTCTCCTGCATGGTCATGTTCAAGACCAGCTACGGCGTCATCCAGCAGTCGCTGTTCTTCTCGCCGATCTATTCGAACCCCGACGTAGACTGCCCGGCGGAGAACATGATGCGCGCCCAGCAA
>JAFAWC010000237.1 GCA_019242135.1 Mycobacteriaceae bacterium
TGTCGCAGCGGTTCCGGGGTATCCGGATCATGGGGGAGGGTGACGACGCGCTCCCCACGCCGGCGATCCTGCAGTCGCTGCAGGACCGGGATCTGGTGTTCGAGCTGATGGTCCATCCCGACCAGCTCGTTGCCGCGGCCGGGGCGCTCGACGGTTGGGATCTCCCCGTGGTCGTGGAGCACGCAGGCTGGCCCCGCTCGAACGCCCCCGAGGAGTTCGACCTCTGGAAGACGGGGATGGCCGCGCTCGCGGGCCTGCGCGACAACGTCGTGTGCAAGGTCTCGGGGCTGTCGATGCCGCTGCAGTCGATGGCGGTCCCCGTCTTCCGGCCGTGGGTCGAGCACTGCCTCGAGCTGTTCGGACCCGACCGGTGCATGTTCGCGAGCAACTTCCCGGTCGACGGGATGCACGGAACCTACGACGATCTCTACGGCACCTACGACGAGCTCACCTCCGGCCTCGACGCGGCGACACGCGAGAAGCTCTTCGCGTCCAACGCCGAGCGGGTCTACGACTGCTGACTGCGACAGCTCTGCGCGACAAGAGACGGGCAGGGCAGCCGTCGATTTGTCTACTCGTGCCAGGACACGGTGTAGGTCTGCGTGGGTTCGGGCACACCCTTGAGTTCGAGTTGGCCCCGGTCCACGAACCGGAATGCCTTCCCGACGCAGAGCTCTCTGACGGCCACTGAGACCGCGATCTCACCCGGCGACGCCGCGTCGCACAGGCGTGCTGCGAGTTGTACTGCCGCGCCGAAGAGATCCTCATTGTCGCCGGTGATCGGTTCACCGGCACTGATACCGATGCTCACGTCGAGCAGCACATCTGCCGCTTGGTTGCGCCGGTGGAGTGACTCCTGCACTGCGGTCGCGAATGCGACGGCTGCCGCAACCGACGTAAACGACGCCATGATGCCGTCGCCGGTGTGCTTGACCTCTCGGCCTTCGTGGGTGACCAGCTCGTCTCGAACGATCGCGTCGTGCTCACGGAGCAGCTCCATGTGGCCGTGATCTCCGAGCCGGTGAGTCTGCGCGACGGATCCGCAGACGTCGGTGAAGACAATTGCCCGTACCGCGGGTGCCGTGTACGCAGTGCCTGGAGGGTGGAGTGGCAACGGCCCGAGGAGCTCGTTCAGTGGTGCGTTCGGGTCGAGCTCCAACAACGTGCTCGCCGTCAGCCCACGGGCTTCCTCATGTACTGCCTCGACGGCTTGTCGGTTCGGGCCTTCGGCGAGGCAAAAGACCGACCCGTTCTCCGGATCGAACCAGTACGTCAGGTACCGGACCGCGTACTTGTCCTGGGCTGCAAGGTCGAGGCTGTGCGCGTCGGCGAGAGCCTCTGGCGACACGCCTGGTACGTCGTGACGATCGAGAAACATCGGCACATTGCAGAGCGTACGCCCTCTGCCAGGGGAGCGCCTGCACCACCACCAGAAGCTACGGATCAGCGGAGGCAGTGCCCGTAGGTATCGCGGGCTCGTTTCAGCCGGCTTCACCAGCGCTTCACAGGTTTCGGCATTGAACCTGATGCGGCCGAGCAAGACTGGGCACATGACGGGTGAGCTTCGCGATTCCCACGAGCTCGTCGGCGATTGGAAGGCGCTGCGCGGGCGGATCGCCGAGGACGGGTACGTCTTCGTGCGAGGCCTGTTCGAGCGCGAACTGGTCCGTGCCGTGGGCCGCGGAGGGTTCAGCGCCCTGCAAGCGGCGGGCTGGACCGAACCCGGCGGAGATCCGGTCGTCGCAGCCCCGATAGCGCCGGTGCGGGCGGTGCGAATGCGCGACGCATTCGGCCAGCCCGGCTACCGAGAGATCGTGCGGGATCCGGGATTCAACCGACTTCCGTTCACCGCACCGCTGGCCTCATTGATGAACCAGATCCTCGGGCCCGACGGGTTCTGCTACCCGCTGAAGGTGCCCCGAGTCGTGTACCCAACCACCTTCGCTTCGCACCAGCCCGGCAACTACGCGCACAAGGACTACAACGCGGTCCAGGACATGTTCACGTGCTGGGTACCACTCGGCGATATTCCCCGCAGCCTCGGCGGCCTGGCGATCGAGCCGGCAAGCCAGCACAGTGCGCGGATCACACCGCACCCCATCAACCGGCTGCCCGCGGGTTGGGTCACCACCGACTACGAGGCAGGCGATGTCCTCATCTTCCACTGTCTCACCACCCACGCCGCGCTACCGAACCAGGAACAGCGCATGCGCTTCTCCGCCGAGTACCGGTGGCAACTCGCCGATCAACCTGCACCGCGGCGCCTCGTGACCGGCCCCGCAGGCCAGGAGCTGTACTCGCGGCTATTCGGCCGCAGTTCGTGGTGGCACCCCATCCCGTCCAAGGTGCAACTCTTCGACGACCAGTTCGGCCAACACGTTTTCCCGCGCCTCCGTCGCGATTCGTACACGTGACGGACCCCGGCGGCGGTTGAGCCCAGGTTCCGTTCGGCTCACCACGACCGAGCGGCAGTGAGTTGTGGCGTGCTACGCGACCCAGCCCTGCGCCTCGTTTCATCAGGGTCAATCTGGCGCGCGCTCGTGCAGCCCGCCGGAAAACCGCTCTGCTTCTGGACTGACCGCCGGCGAGGGTCGCGCGAGGAGGCGAGCGGCGGAGACGACACTGACCGATGGGGCCGTCTGCCTGCATCCTCACATGCGTCGAGTAATGAAACGGGAAGAACGTGAAGCTGAGTTCCTGACCGAATCCCGGCGATGATTGTCAGGGCGCACGCGGCCGGCA
>JAFAWC010000616.1 GCA_019242135.1 Mycobacteriaceae bacterium
CGGGACCTCCCGGCGTCTTCCCGAACTCATCAACGCGCGCAGCGCCGCCCTGCCCAGGCTCGCCAAGCTGTCAAACCTGGGTCCGGACACCATCGTGCGGACACAAACGCCGCGTCTGCCGCTGTTTTCCCCGATGGCACCGGTCAAACAGATGCCCGCGTCGTGGGTGGACCGAACGGCGCTCTACGCCGGCGAGTCGGTGCTGCGAATGGACTCCGTGGTCTCGGCGAGCGAGGCCGTTGCGCAGCTCGCCGCCGGCTAGACCGCGGCCCCCGGATTCAGGATTCCCAGCGGGTCCAGCGCGTCTTTGATGCGGCGGTTCAGCGTCATCGCGTCGGGCCCGATCTGAGCGGCCAACCAAGGGCGCTTCAGCCGGCCGACGCCGTGCTCGCCGGTGATCGTGCCGCCCAGGCCGATCGCGAGGTCCATGATTTCGCCGAACGCGACCTCGGCGCGCTCCTTCATCGCCGCGTCGAGGGGGTCGTACACGATCAGCGGGTGGGTGTTGCCATCGCCGGCATGAGCGATCACCGAGATCATCACAGCGCGCTCGGCGGCGATCCTGGCGATTCCTGCCACCAGATCGCCCAGCCGCGGCAGTGGCACGCCGACGTCCTCGAGCAGCAGCGTGCCCTTGGCCTCGACCGCTGGAATAGCGTAGCGCCGCGCCGCCACGAACGCCTCACCCTCGTCGGGGTCGTCGGTGGAAAAGACTTCCGTCGCACCGTTTTCGGCGAACACCGCGGCGATCACCTCCGCGTCCTCGCCAGCCGAGGTGCCGCGTTCGTCGGAACAGGCGATCACCAGCGCCGCGGCGCCGCGGTCCAGGCCCATCTTCAGCTTGTCCTCCACGGCGTTCACCGCGACCGAGTCCATGAACTCCAGCATCGCCGGGCGCATCCGGCTGGACACCGCGAGCACGCCGTTGACCGCGTCCGTCAGCGACGCGAACGTCGCGACAACGGTGCTCGACCGATATTGCTTCGGCAGCAGTCGCAGGGTGATCTCGGTGACCACCCCGAGCGTCCCTTCGCTCCCCACGAACAGCTTGGTCAGTGAAAGCCCCGCAACGTCTTTCAAACGGGGTCCGCCGAGCCGGACCGCGGTGCCGTCGGCCAGCACGACCTGCAGGCCGAGGACGTAGTCGGTGGTGACGCCGTACTTGACGCAGCACAGTCCTCCGGCATTGGTGGCGATGTTGCCGCCGATGCTGCAGATCTCGAACGAGGACGGATCGGGGGGATACCACAGGCCGTGTTCCGCGACGGCTTTTTTCACCTCCGCGTTGAACAGTCCGGGCTGCACCACCGCGGTGCGGGTGACCGGGTCAACGGTGATGTCGCGCATCCGCTCCGTGGTCAGCACGATCCCGTTGTCCAGCGCGGTCGCACCCCCCGACAGCCCGCTGCCCGCCCCGCGCGGCACCACTGGGACGCGGTGGCGGGTGGCCCAGCGCAGCACGGTTTGGACGTCTTCGGTGCGACGCGGCCGCACCACCGCCATCGGCTTTCCGGCCGACGGGTCCAGCGCGCGGTCCTGCCGGTACGACTCGGTGATGGCGGGGTCGGTGACCACCATGCCCTCAGCCAGCTCGGCGACCAGGTTTGCCAGCACATCCTGACCGCCGCTAGTCATCGTTGGCCTCCCTCGCCTCGTGGCGCCTCCGCGCAGCCACCATCGTGCTCTCGAGAGGGATCTGAGAAAAGACTTGCGGAAACGAAATGTCGCCGGCTACGGCGTGGATGGTGGCGGTGCGGCGGGCCCAGGCTGTTGGGGGCCGGCCGCGAGACCCGGCGGTGGCGCTGCGTCCGGATCCATCGGGCGCTGCGCCAGCAGGACGAGTCCCTGTCGCCAGCTGATGTCGTGGTCTTGAATCGCCTCCCAGATCGAGCGTGCGTACGTCACACCGGCAGACTCTGTCCCGTCAACCGGTGTATCCGAGGTCCCGGGAGGCAGATTCTCCGGGCTCGACAGATGGGGGACCGGGGCGGGTGCGGCCGCCTGATCCACGGCGCCGGGCGGCGGCGGGGCCGGAGCGTCCTGGTCCGCCACGGCCGCGGGCGCGGACATGATCGCCGCGGCGAGCGCTGCTGCGCCCACTGCTGCGACCGTGGCGGCCCTTCGCTTGTCGATGCTCACGCTCAAACTCCTCGTGTGCTGTTTCCGTTTCGCCGCCGGATTCGTTACCGACACGCCGCGGCGCTCATCGCGGACAAAATCCCGTCCGAATGACATCGATTTTGCGGGTACCGGGCTGGCGTTCGCAACCGGGAGCGGCTCGCGGGTCGCGGCGGGCCTCATTCCCGGGGGCCACGCAATCCCGTGTCGGGTGTCGGCGACGCGTCGAGCTCGCGCAGCGACGGCAGCGCGAGCGCCACGAGCCCGATCATGATCATCGGCAGGGCCAGCGCGAGGAACGTCGTCTTCAGACCGAATGCGTCGGCCAGCGGGCCGGCCAGCATGAAGCCGAGCGGTCCGGCGGCGTACGCCAGCGACGTCATCACCCCGACAACGCGGCCCCGCAGCGACGGCGGCGATTTGGTCTGCATCACGTGGTTGTAGATCGGCGCGATCGGCCCGTAAACCAGCCCGACCAGGGCGCACAGCAGCAAGATCACCGCCAGGGGCGGCAACAGCGACAACGCCGCCGTGCACACACCGAGCGTGAGCGTGGCGGTGAGCAGAATGACCCGTCGACTCATCCGCTGCACGAGCAGCGGGTAGGCGAGCGCGCCCAGCAGTCCGCCGATGCTCAGCGCCATCAACACCCAGCCCAGTTCGGCGGGTTGGTGCCGGTCGCTGAAGTATTTCGGGAACAGCACCCCCTCCATCGGGAGATACAGGCCCCACACCACGAGGTCGATCAACGCAAGCGTCCGCAGCAGCTTCGCGTTCCAGACGAACCGCAACCCCTCGGCAATGCCGGACCACATGCCGTCGGGCCGCTCGTCGACCGCTGGCGGTCCCGCTCCCTCCAGGCGCAGCAGGCTGACCGCGAGAATCGACAAGGCGAACGTCGCGCCGGTGACCCACATCGTGTTGATGCCGCCGATCGCCGCGATGAGCAGGCCGCCGAGCCCGGGCCCGACGATGTAGGAGACGTTGAATACGGCTTCGTACAAGCCGTTGATGCGGTCGAGCGTCCATCCGGCCCGCGCGGCCGCCTCGGGAAGCATGGACTGCCGTGCGGTGATTCCGGCGGGGTCGAACACCGCCCCCAGGGCTGCCAGTGTCGCGAGCACGCCGACATTCACGGCGGAGCCCCCGAGCAGGATCGCGATCATTGGTACGGCCGCGACCGCGGCTCCCGACAGCACGTCAGAAATGATCGAAATGCGTTTCCTGCCAAAGAAGTCCACGGCGGTGCCCGCCAGCAGCGAGGAAAACAGCAATGGCAGAGACGCTGCACCGGCCACGATCGCGGCGTCCAGCGCGCTGCCGTTGCGCTGCAGGACCAGCCAGGGGAACACGACGATGCTGATGCCGTTTCCGGCGGCCGCCACCAGCGCGGCAGACAGAAGCAGGTACACCGGCCCGCGCGATCGAGTGGACATCGGAATCTGCCCGGAATGTAGCAGTGACGCGGCCGCGTTTACGACCGGTTTTCCGGCGATGCACAGTGGACGGGTGCGTCTGCCTCATCCCCGGCTCGGCGGGGCCTTCGATTCACCCGTGCCACCCGGCTCCGGCTGGCCCGGCGACCCCGCGACCGCCGACACTCCGGTCGCGTCCACGCCCGAGCGGGTGGCGGCCATCGCCGCGGAGGTGCACACGGCGTCGGACCTTGATGCGGCGGTATCCGTCTGCGCTGCCTGCCCGCGGTTGGTGCACTGGCGTGAGCAGGCCGCGGGATTAAAACGCAAATCGTTCGCCGCGCAACCCTACTGGGGCCGACCGGTACCTGGCTGGGGGTCGTACCGGCCGCGGATACTGATCGTCGGACTGGCGCCGGCCGCGCACGGCGGCAACCGAACCGGTCGCGTGTTCACCGGCGACCGCTCCGGCGACATGCTGTTCGCGGCGCTGCACCGCGCCGGACTGGCCAACCAGGGGACAGCCTTGTACGCCGCCGATGGGCTTCGGCTGATCGACACCCGCGTTGCTGCTGCGGTGCGGTGCGCGCCGCCGGCCAACAAGCCGACGCCGTCCGAGCAGCGGACGTGCGCGCCGTGGCTGGATGCCGAGTGGCGGCTGCTGGTCCCGCATGTCCGGGTGCTGGTCGCCCTCGGTGCATTCGCATGGCGCGCGACCCTGCAGATGGTGCGCGTCGGCGCAGGCACGGTTCCCAAGCCGTCGCCGCGGTTCGGGCACGGTGCCGAGGCCATGCTGACGACCCCGTTCGGCGACCGGTTGCTGCTCGGCTGCTATCACCCGAGCCAGCAGAACACCTTCACCGGCAAATTGACAGCCGACATGCTCGACGGCGTGTTCGTGCGCGCACGCGACGCAGCGGGAATTACTCTCGCGCCGAGGCGTTGACGACGGCATGCGGCTCTCCGTTCTCGACCTCGTCCCGGTCCGGGTCGACCAGTCCACCTCGGATGCGCTCGCGGCGACGATGCGGCTGGCGCAGACCGCCGACCGCCTCGGCTACACCCGCTATTGGGTCGCCGAGCACCACAACATGCCCTCGGTCGCGGCGACCAGCCCGCCGGTGCTGATCGCCCTGCTCGGCGCGCACACGACGCAGCTGCGTTTGGGTTCCGGGGGCGTGATGCTGCCCAATCACGCCCCCCTGGCCGTCGCCGAACAGTTCGCGCTGCTGGAGGCCGCGTATCCCGGCCGCATCGACCTGGGTATCGGGCGTGCGCCGGGTTCGGATCCGGTGACCTCCTATCTGCTGCGCAGCGGCGCAGGCCGCGATGACCGCGACATCGACAACTTCCCGCAGTTTCTTGACCACGTGGCGGCGTTGATGAGTCCTCGGGGAGGACGGGTGGCGCTGACGCAGCAGGACTACATCCTCAAGGCCACCCCCGCCGCGGTCGGTGAGCCGCGGCTGTGGCTGCTGGGCTCGTCGATGTACTCCGCGCGGCTGGCCGCCGCGAAGGGTCTGCCGTACGTGTTCGCCCACCACTTCACGGGCCAGGGCACCGAGGACGCGCTGCGGCTGTACCGCTCGGAG
>JAFAWC010000150.1 GCA_019242135.1 Mycobacteriaceae bacterium
CGTCGGCGGCGGTCACCACCGCAACCAGCAGGTCTGGGTCGATCTTGCCGGTGCCGAAGTTGGCGTGTCGGTCGGCGCCCGAGCCCGCCGCATCCCGGGAGTCGTTGCAGTGCACCAAGTCGATGCGTCCGGTCAGGGCCCTGATCCGGTCGACCGCGTCGATCAGCGCCTCACCGGCGGCCCAGGCGTGACAGGTGTCCAGGCAGAAGCCAATTCCCTTGTCGCCGATGTGATCCCACAGCCTGCCGATGGTGTCGAAATAGCGAGCCATCGCGTGGTCGCCGCCGGCGGTGTTCTCCAGATACACCGGCACCGTGCTCTCGAGTTGGTCGAGCGCCTTGCGCCACCGTTCGAATCCCGCGTCGAGATCGTCGTCGTCGACGTGGCCACCGTGCACGATCACAGCCGCGGCGGCGATGTCGGCCGCCGCGTCGCAGGTGTCCTGCAGGATTTTGCGCGACGGGATGCGGATCCGGTTGTTGGCCGACGCCACATTGATGAGGTAGGGCGCGTGGACATAGATCGGCACGGTCGACTCGCGCAGCCGCGCTGCATCGTCGCGCGGCTTCGGTTTCTTCCAGCTCTGCGGATTGCCAAGGAAGATCTGCACCGCGTCGGCGCCTTCCGCATCCGCTGCCGCAAGCGGATCGTCCGGGCTTACGTGCGAACCAATGAGCACCGGTTCAGTCTAGGTGCGCCCCTGGACACCGCTGCCGGCGTAACGGCCGGGCGCAAAACGGCGACAATCCGGTCGCGACGTGACGCACACAACGGCCCGTCGGTTTCGCACCCCGGGTTTCTGCGCTATCTTCGCTCGGACAGCCTACGGAGGTCACGTGAGAAAGCTCGTTGCCGTCGCCGCCGGTTCGTCCGCGCTCGCGGCGATGGGTTTTCTGAGCGCAGGCCACGCCAGCAGCGACAACGGTGCGCTCGATGTCTCGGGCAACACCTATTCGCAGGCGGTCAAGATTTTGCAGTCGGAGGGCTACAAGCCGGTGTTTCAGGGCTCGGTGGGCAGTGATGTTCCCGAGCCGCAATGCATCGTCGAGAGTCAGAAATTGCTGCCCCGCGGCCGTGTTGCATTGGAGCTGAACTGCACGAAGGCCGCGCAACCGGCGGCTAGCGCGGCCGAACCCGCACCCGGGGCCGCCCCGGGGGCTCCGGGTCCGCCGCATGTCGGCGCCAATGGGGTGACCACCGTGACGCCGACGCCGGTGGGGCCGCAACCGGGCATGACGCCACCCGGCTGATCGCAGTTAACCGGAGACCGTCCACGCCACGGGTAACCGCTTGATCCCGTGGATGAACGCCGACAACAGGCGCGCGGGCTCCTCGGTCGCGACGATGTCAGGCATCCGGCGGTGCAGCTCTTCGAACGCCACGGCAATCTCGCGGCGCGCGAGGTTGGCACCAAGGCAGAAGTGTGCGCCGCCACCGCCGAAGCCGAGGTGCGGGTTCGGGGAGCGGGTCACATCGAACATGTGAGGATCGGAAAACTTCGTCTCGTCACGATTGGCCGAGCAGTACCACATTGTCACCTTGTCGCCGGTGGCCAGCTTGACCCCGCTCAACTAGGTGTCTTCGGTGACCGTTCGGCGCATATAGATCACCGGCGAGGCCCAGCGCACGATTTCCTCGACGGCCGATCCGGCGACCTCGTCGAAGTTCGACCACCATCGATCGCGCTGGTCGGGGTAGCGGCTCAGCGCTAAAACTCCGTGGCTGATCGCATTGCGGGTGGTTTCGTTGCCGGCGATGGCCAGCAACATGAAAAACGAGGCGATCTCGGCCGATGTCAGCTTTTCCCCGTCGACCTCGGCCTGGACCAAGCTGGTGGTCAGGTCGTCGCGCGGGCTGCTGCGCCGGTCCTCGGCAAGCCTGATCGCGTACTCACCGAAATCCATCGAGACCTTGATGAACTCATCGATCTCGGACGCGAGCTCGGGATCTCCGAAGCCGAGGATGACGTTGGTCCAGTGGAAGACCGTGTCGTTGTCCTCTTCGGGAATCCCGATCATGTCGCAGATGACCTGCAACGGCAGCGGACCGGCCAGGTCCGCGACGAGTTCACCCTTGCCGTCGGGGTGGTTGCTCACCATCGCATCGACGAGCCGCCGGGCCCGCTCCCGGACAAACTGCTCCGTGCGTGCCACGACCCTGGGGGTGAATGCCCTGCTGACGATGTTGCGAAGGCGTTGATGCCGCGGGTCGTCCATGACGATCATCGACCCGAAGAACTCCGCCAACTCGGGGATGTTGTCGCCGACGGTGATGTTGGGCGAGGAACTGAAGATCTGTGGATGGCGGCTGACGTAGTGCACGTCGTCGTAGCGGGCCAGGGCCCAGTGGCCGGCACCAGCGTCGAAGTCCGGCTGCTCGGGTATCTCCCAGAACGAGACGGGCTTCTCGCGGCGCAATGCGGCGAAGGCCCCGTCGCGGAAGTCGTCGTCCCGCTCCCAGAACTCCCAGGTACCCAGATCGATCTCCGAGAGGGGCACGTCGGGCGGGGACGCGCCGTTGACTCGGGCTGCAACGCTGCTTGAGACACCCATCGGTTCTGAGCGTAGTTTGAAACGTCCTACTGTGAAGCGATGACCAAGCGGATCGTCGTGTGGGGTACCGGTTTCGTAGGGAAAATGGTGATTCCCGAGATCGTCAAACACCCCGATTTCGAGCTTGTCGGCGTCGGCGTCAGC
>JAFAWC010000421.1 GCA_019242135.1 Mycobacteriaceae bacterium
GCGGCGCGGGCGCCCTGCACGGCGTTGACTCCCACTCCACCGGTGCCAATCACGACTACGGTGTCACCCGGTTGTGTTCCGACGCCAACGGTGCCCGACCCCCAACCTGTCGTCACCCCGCACGACACCAGGGATGCCGCTTCGAAGGGAATCGATTCGTCGATCTTGATTACCGACTCTTCGGCCACTACGGCGTACTCGGCGAACGTGCCCAATTGCGTCATCGCCATCAGGTCGTCTTCTCCGAGATGACGCCGCCTGGTGGGAGCCCAGTCAAGCATCGGCGAGCGCGTTTTGCCTGTCTACGACCTCAGACATCGACAACGCGCAAAAACGTCGGGGAAGAAAACGTCGTGGGCGTTGCCGACTTGGATCGCGGACAACGGCTACCCGCGTGACACAGGCAAAATCCACCAGGTGTACAGTCGAAAGTGGACCGTTTCGTATTCGCGGTGATCCCGAATCGTAAACGTATTACGAAAAAGATCAGCGTGCGATTCGCTCATCGCCCGTTCCATCACAACATATAAGGATCGACCCTGCTAATTCGTAAGGACATGTTCCATGGACTGTCTTAATTTGTTTTCTCACCCCCAGCAGCCTGAGTTCGTTTCAGGCGACACCTCAACCGCAGCGGTGGAACACCCCACTTTCTCGGACCGACCTGAAGCGAGTTCTCGCGGCGCCACAACGCCATCACCGTGAACGGCATGAGGGGGTCGCGGCGCTCGGCCCGTCCCGTGCGGATCGCCCTAGCCACCCTCTTGGGCGGCGACATCGATGGCGCGTGGTGGCCGTACACAGCTTCGGTGGCAGGTGAACTGCCTGAGCTCATCGAGGCCCTGCATAGACCGCTGGGCGAAATTAGCGACATCGGCATCAACTGGTCCGTGTCGGAAGGATTGCCCGACCTGAACTCGATGAGGTACGGCGCCAAGTCGATGGCCGGCGCGCGCGACGGGCGTCAATGCATCATGGTGGTTGCCGGGCGTCGCTCTCGCGCGAAATTGCTAATTGTGCCGCACATGACGATGTCTGCCCTTGGCTGGATGGTGTTACGTCGGGCGGCCGCTATGCCTATTCGGGGTGCAGAACAAAACAGCCAGGCGTTTCAGACTGCCGACTTCGTCGTGCGTGCCGCGCAGGTCGAAAGTGCATCATGGGCAACTCGGACGCCTGCCGCCCAAGCGGCCGAAAGCCCGGCGCAAGGGTTGCACAACCACCACCCGTCTCTCCACGGCTAGAAACACCAGTGGGCTGGTGCGCCATCGCGGCACCAGCCCACGGTTATGTATGGGTCAGACCGCGGTCACCCCGACTGCCTGGGGACCCTTCGCCCCCTGCTCGATGTCGAATTGGACCCGCTGGTTTTCCTCGAGCGCGCGAAAGCCGCTCCCATGGATTTCGGAATAGTGGACGAACACGTCCTTCCCGCCGCCGTCAGGAGCGATGAAGCCGAAGCCCTTTTCGCCGTTGAACCATTTCACAGTCCCCTGTGCCATTACCTTAACTTCTCTCATTCAGCGGATGTACCAAAAACATCCGTCGTCAGTTTACACGAATGAAAGTGGAAAATCATTCGGCGGCGGTCAGCCCGTCCGCCTGCAAATAATTTGCATTTCGTCATTCGCCAGTGTTGTTTCGATGATTCGACCGCGGGCGAATGCGCCTCCGCAGCAAGGGGTGCCACCCCATCACGTCGGTCGCCAGCTACCGATTATTTCGTTGTGGGCGACGGGACCGGCGACGATGCCCTGTGCCTGGCGCACCGACATGGCTGCGGTGTGATTCGGCCGACGTGCTGCCGGCGGCGTCAGCGGTTATCTGACGGGGCTTATCGGACGGGGCCCCGCGGCGACGACGTCGCTGCCTGGCGGCATCCGGTCGGCGAGGCGGGGAAGGGCGTGGCGGCGCGGCTTTCGGGGCGGGAGCCTGGTAGGGGGCAATCTCACCGACCAACGCATGCACCGCGGCCGAGTCGGCGGACACGTGCTGCGGAGTGACATGGATACCGGCCCGGCGCATCAACGTCCGGGTGTCCCTGCGCTGCTCGGGCAGCACCACGGTGACCACGTCGCCCGCGTTTCCGGCGCGCGCCGTGCGCCCGGACCGATGTACATAGGCCTTGTGCTCGCCGGGAGGATCTATGTGAACCACCAACTCGACCTCGTCGACGTGCACGCCACGCGCGGCGATATCGGTTGCCACCAACACCCGCGCCTCGCCCGCCGTGAACGCGGCGAGATTGCGGTCTCGCGCGGGCTGGGACAGATTGCCGTGCAAGTCAACTGACGGTATTCCCGATTCGGTGAGTTCCTTGGCGAGCTTGCGGGCGTGATGTTTGGTGCGCAGGAACAGGATCCGGCGCCCGGTGCCGGAGGCGAGCCGGTGCACCAGCTCCTTCTTGGCCTGCGCGCTGGCGACGTGGAAGACGTGATGCGTCATCGCGGACACCGGCGCGTTGAGCCTATCGACCGAATGCAACACCTCGTTCCGCAGGAACCGGTTGATGAGTTTGTCGACGCCGTTGTCGAGAGTCGCCGAGAACAGCAGCCGCTGTCCACCGGTCGGTGTCGCCGCCAGGATCCGGGTGACCCCGGGCAGAAAACCGAGATCGGCCATGTGATCCGCTTCATCGATCACCGTGATCTCGACGGCGTCGAGGCTGATCAAGCGTTGCTTCATCAGGTCCTCGAGCCGACCCGGGCAGGCCACCACGATGTCGACGCCGGATCGCAGTGCGGCCACCTGCCGAGTTTGGGGTACGCCGCCGAAGATTGTGGTGACCCGCAGGTCGTAGGCGGCCGCCAACGGTTCCAGCGTCGCGGTGATCTGGGTCGCCAGCTCACGGGTGGGTGCCAGCACCAAACCCGACGGCCGCGACGGGCGCTCGTTGTTTTCGGAGAGCCTGCTGACCAACGGAATCGAGAAGGCAATCGTCTTTCCGCTGCCTGTCTTGCCGCGGCCGAGAACATCTCGGCCAGCGAGGGTATCGGGCAGGGTTGCGACCTGAATAGGGAACGGCTGCGTGATGCCGCGCGCGGCGAGCACGCTGATGAGTGGTACGCGCACGCCGAGATCGGCGAAGGTTTTGTCTGTGGTCACTCTTCGGTGCCTTTCGGGCATCGGTTGTGCCTGGTCGTCGCGACGAGATCGGCGCGCGGTCGATCAGCACAAGCTGGCGAGATTGCCGGTGGGCAAAATCGATCGCCGCGAGACGAGCAGTGCTGGATGCACGATCATCCGAACTCGGTGCTATAGCCCCGCATTCGGGCCGGCGCCGGTGGGATGAAGAAGCGTTCCACGACGTGTTGGCATCTGTTGTCGTGACGCCAACGTTGAGATGAGTATAGCGCGCGGGCGTCCTCGGCCAGCGGTCGCCCGTCACTGCCTCAGATCGACAG
>JAFAWC010000495.1 GCA_019242135.1 Mycobacteriaceae bacterium
GCAGTGCCTGGCCCGGCGGATCGAGACGAGGGAGGAACTGGAGCGGGAGGTGGCGGCCTGGGAGGAGGATCGAAACGAGCGTGGCATCGAGGTGCGGTGGCATTTCACGACGGCGGATGCACGGATCAAGCTCCGACGCCTTTACCCGGTACTTTAAGATTGGCGGACTACTAGTGTCGCTGCGTGTAAATAATGCCCGAAATTGACGAGCCTGCCATCTCCGGGTTGTCAACGCCGCGAGGGACCGTCGGAGACCGGGCTTGATGTTTCTTCACTCCCAACCGGGGCACTCCGTCTTGGAATGCCCCAAAATTCGCATCTAACAAGTTACATGAACAATGCCCGATTCAGGCGGACACCATAGTCCGAATCGAGATTCGTCGTAAGGTCGCCGAGCCGCTCCTGGAATGCCGCCACCGCCAAGTCACGCCGCTTGGGTGACCGCGACGCGTCGGCCGTCGCCAACGCGGCCGGCAGTTCCGCGAGCGTGAGGTCCGTGCAATAGCAGGGCGTGCCGGGCTGCTGCCGCCACGATTCTGCGAGCGTGCCCGCGTCGAACGCGTCGAACCCGGTGTCCTCGACGAGCTGCATCCCCACCTTGCGGTCCGCCTCCCGGTCCGCCGCGACGGGGAGGGCGATGCGACCGGGGGTCCTCGGGGCGGTTCCCCTCCTGGCGAACGAGTCGGCCAGGATGGAGTTCCAGGCCTTCACGACCGGCCGGCCCAACTGCTCGGCCACCCACAGGCTCTCGACCTGACCGGCTTCGAGGGCGTCAATCTCGGAGTCGCGGAACGGGTAGTAATTCGACGTGTCGATGACGACCGTCCCGGCAGGCAGGCTTGCGACCAGCCGGGCGACCGATGGGAGGCGGTTCAGGGGGATGGAGAGGATGACCACATCGACGTCCTTGACGGCCTCGGCCGCCGAGGCCGCCCGTGCACCGGACGCCAGCACGTCGGCCCCGATGGTCTCCGGGCCGCGAGAGTTGGACACCTTCACGTCATGTCCCGCCGCGGGCAGCTTGAGTGCCAGGGTCTTCCCGATGGCGCCGACGCCGAGGATGCCGATTCTCATGATGATGCTCCTGTTGGTTTGTTATTCGGGGATTGATTCCGGCTCACCGGACCGGGGTCTGGCGAGGCCGTTCAGGGTGTCGCGAAGCTCGGCCAACTGGTCCTTCGAGAGGCGGCACACCGTCTCGACCTTCTCGGGCACCGAGCACGCCTCCTCGCGGAGGGCCCGGCCCGCATCCGTGAGGTCGACGAGGACGCGACGCTCGTCGGCCGGGTCCCGCGTGCGGGTCACCAGCCCGGCGGCCTCCAGCCGCTTCAGGAGCGGCGTCAGCGTCCCGTTGTCCATGCCGAGCTCGTGGCCGAGGTCCCCGACGCTGCGGGGTGCGTCCTCGTAGAGGGCGAGCATGACCAGGAATTGGGGATAGGTCAGGCCGAGCGGCTCCAGGAACGGCCGATGGAGCCGGACGACGCGATTCGAGGCACTGTACAACGCGAAGGAGAGTTGCCTCCCGACGCGTCGCCACTCCTCGTTCTTGTCCGTCGATGGGGTGCCGGTCGATTTCCTTGGCATGCCGAATTCCTTTCGCAAGCGATTCTATAGCACGCGATACAATAAGGCAACACCTAGTCTCGTTGCGCGGCAGTAGTGCCCAAAATTCAGGTCGAGTGCCTGGCGAACCAGTCCCGCATCTTCTGATTGGTCCAGGTCCACTCGAACGGGTGGGCGAAGAGCCGGTTGTACTCCAGCCCCGAGGCGCGGATGTGCTCGACGAACGCCCCGCGATCCGCCCACGAGCCGCGCTTGAGGTGGCGGCCCCCGAAGGCGTTGTTCGGCAACCCGGACTGGTTCAGCCACGAGGCGTGGGCGGGGGTATGGCGGGCGTGCCACCAGCCGCCGAGCCCCGACAAGTATTCGTTCGTCGCCGCAGCGATGTGGCTCGGGCCGCCGTCGTGGATCAGGTAGACCCCGTGCAGATGGCCGTAGTCGGCCCGGAGCTGCCGCAGCGCCCAGATGTAGCTCTCGGCGTCGTTGCGGTTCAGGGTCGTCACCCGCATCCGGCCGGTGTGGACCACGAGGAAGGTCAGGAGGTTGACCGTCCCGTGCCGCGCGTACTCGAACTCCCGCTGCTCGATCGAGCCGGGCACGGCGCGGCGGATCGGCTCCCGCTCCAGCACCTGGAGGTTGGGCATCTCGTCGGCGCAGATGACGTAGACGCCCCGCCGGGCCAGCCGCCCGGCGTTGGCATAGCACCAGAGGACCTTCTCGGCCC
>JAFAWC010000031.1 GCA_019242135.1 Mycobacteriaceae bacterium
GATAGCGGCGGGGCGTGAAAACCCGATCGTCATACCACTGCGTCTGCGACGATCCGACGATCAGCAGGCATCGCATGTCGATGCTTGCCGGGTCGAGGTCGGCCAACCGCACCACGCGCACGTCCTCATCAGGCCCCGAGACGTCGCGGCCGATCACCACCGGTGTGCCCGGATCACGTTGTGCCAGAAGCAGATCCCGCATTGCAGTGACCTGCCAGGTACGGCTCTTCGACGCTG
The DNA here is from genome assembly GCA_019242135.1 of Mycobacteriaceae bacterium. Taxonomy (GTDB): domain Bacteria; phylum Actinomycetota; class Actinomycetes; order Mycobacteriales; family Mycobacteriaceae; genus Mycobacterium. The sequence continues at coordinate 238 of JAFAWC010000031.1, forward strand.
GGTTGTAGATGGCGAGCACCAAGTCGGCCTTGGCCGCCGCCGTCAGCCGGGCCTCGATGACGTCCCACGGCTTGAGCCGGTCCGACAGCGACAGCACGGCGTAGTCGTGGCCCAGCGGTGCGCCTACCCGGCTGGCGACCGCCTGCGCCGCGGTCATCGCCGGGATGACACGCACCCGAACCGCGGGCCATTGCTTGGCCTCCTCGAGCACCGCGGTCGCCATCGCGAATACGCCCGGGTCGCCTGAGGACACCACCGCGACCGCACGGCCCTGTTCGGCCAGCGTGCAGGCCAGCCGCGCACGGGCCGGTTCGTCGGTGTTGTCGCTGGGGTGGTGGCGTTGGCCGTCGCGAAACCCGACGCGGTTCAGATACGGCCCGTAGCCGATCAGATCGGTCGCCGCCGCCAGTTCGCGTCGGCTTTGCGGCGTCATCCAGTCGAGCGCACCCGGGCCCAGCCCGACCACCGCGACGCTGCCCGCCGGCTCGCGGCGCGCTCTGGTGCCGGGCACCATCGCCAACGAGAAGTAGGGCACCGAACTGTCGTCGACCGCCCCCGCGGGCAGCACTCTCTGCGCCGGCGTGCTGGCCCGTTCCACGTAGAACGCGTCGTCGAGCCGACCGGCAAGCGAAAGCGCTTCGCGCACCGCGGGATACGATCGGCCCAGCTTGAGGATCACCGCCGCGTCGGCATCGCAGAGGTGACCGGCCAGCTCATGTGCCGGCAGAGTCCCGGGCAGCACCGCGAGCACCTCGTCGCCCTGCACCAGCGGTGTCGCGGTCGCGGCCGAGGCTGCGCTCACCGACGTCACCCCCGGCACGATCACCACGTCGAAGCGAGCGGTGAGCCGGGTGTGCATGTGCATGTAGCTGCTGTAGAACAGCGGGTCTCCCTCGGCGAGCAGGGCCACATCGCGGCCGGCCTCCAGATGCGCGGCGATCCGCTCGGCGCACTCGCGGTAGAAGTCCTCCATCGCCCCCGCGTAACCGCCCGGGTGGTCGGAAGTCTCGGTGGTCACCGGGTACACCAGGTGCTCCTCGAGCTGGCCGGCCCGCAGATACGGCGCGGCGATCGTGCGCGCGATGCTGCGACCGTGCCGAGCGCTGTGGTATGCGACCACATCGACCTGACCGATGACCCGGACGGCCTTGACGGTGACGAGATCGGGATCGCCGGGGCCGAGGCCAACTCCCCACAGCGTGCCGCGGCGGGTCATGGTTGGCCACCGGCCACCGCGTTGACCGCGGCGGCGGCCATCGCGCTCCCGCCGCGCCGCCCGGTCACCACGAGATAGTCGATCCCGCGCGGCCGCGTGATCAGCTCCTGCTTGCACTGCGCCGACCCGACGAAGCCGACCGGGCCGCCGAGCACCACCGCCGGCGCCGGCGCGCCCTCGTCGACGAGCTCTAGCAGCCGGAACAATGCCGTCGGGGCGTTGCCGATCGCCAAGACGGCGCCGCCCACCCGGTCAGCCCACAGCTCGACCGCGGCAGCGGACCGGGTGGTGTGCGACGTGGCGGCACGGTCGGCGGCGCGTGGGTCGGCAACCAGCGAAACGACCTCGTTCCCGGCAGTCAGCCGGGTGATGCCGGCGGCCACCATCGACGAGTCACACAGCACCGGCGCGCCGGCCGCCAATGCGGCGCGGGTCCGCGTGATCACGTCGTCGCTGTAGGCGACGTGCTCGGCCAGATCGACCTGCCCGCAGGTGTGGATCAGCCGCACCACGACAGTCGCGACGTCGTCGGGAAAGCGCGACAGGTCGGCCTCGGCGCGGATCGCCGCGAACGACCGCCGGTAGATCTCGGCGGGGTCGCGGATGTAGTCGAGCACGCGCCCACCCTACGAATGCAGGCGCAGGTAGCCGTCGCCGGTGGCCATCAGCACCTCGTCGCCGACGCGGCTGCCGCAGGCCCGGTCGCAGCCGACATAGTGGCGGTGCCGTCCGTCCACCGGATTGTGGGCGCTCGCCGCATCGGCGCGCACGTCGGCACGCGAGTGTTCGCACCCGGGACTGCCGGTGCATGCGCTGACGCCCAGCCACGGCGAGTTCTCGTCGAACACCAGGCCCGCCTCAGCCAGCGCCCGCTCTGACATGGCGGCGGTTCCCTCATCGAGATCGCACACCATCACCGACCGCCACGGCGTGATCACCATCGGTGCTTCGATCGCCGCGAGCAGCTCGGCGCTGCGGGCGTGCAGCACGCCGAGGGGAACAGCAGCGCCCAGCGCGATGCGGCCGTCGTTCTGGGTGAGCCGGCCGACTGGCGGCCGGGTCACCGGCGGCCACCTGCGGCCCGACGGAGCCGATGCTGTCCATCCGTCGAGCAGCGCCCCGGCATCATCCAATTCACCTATGCGCCAAGCCCTTCCCCGTATAGTTGCGAACCGCCCCGCCAATGCCACCAATGCGGCCACCGCGTCGCGGCACGGCACCCGGAGCCCGCTGTCGCAGCCGCTCAGCAACAGGGCGGCGGTGTCGCCGAAGACATGCACGCCGAGGTCGGGGGCAAGGCCCGACACATCGCCGCGGCCATCGTCGATGCCGAACCAGAACCGGCCTGGCAGGGACGCCAGCACCGGCTCGGCCTGGATCGCCGCGTCGAGCTCGTCGACCCAGTGACGGACGTCGGGGAATGCACCCACCCGCCCGGACAGCGGAGAGGCGACGATGTTGCGGACTTTCTCATGGGTTGCCGATGGCAGCAGTCCGGCCGCGGCCACCGCCGCGGCGACGGCCCGTTCGTCGGTGATGGCGCGGATCTGGATATTGCCGCGTGACGTCAGCTCCATCGCAGGTGAACCGAGGTCGGCGGCCGCCCGGGCCAGCGCGCGGAGTTGGCGTCCGGTGATCATGCCGCCGGGCAGCCTGATCCGCGCTAGGGATCCGTCGGCGGCGCGATGCATCGTGAGCGCGCCGGGGCAGGCGTCGAGCTCGCGCGCGCGAAACATCTCCCCACCGTAGGCGACGGGACATGCCACGATGGAGTTGTGCCGACGCCCGGTATCGATGGGGCCAGAGGGCGCGTGGTCGCTCTGATCGCGCTGCTGGTCCTGGTCGGTGTCGCACTGCGGGGATATCTGCCCGGCGGCGAGAAGCATGCCGGCGAGCAGCCGAGTAGCAACCCGGCGGCGACGATCGCGGTGATCACACTGCTGGGCGCCGCGATCGCGATCATCACGATCGCGATCATCGCCACACTGCGTCAGCCCCGAACACCGCGCCAGGATGGCCGGCCGCTGCCGGATTCGCCGTCCGGCGAGCGCACCCGTGCGTCGTGGCGCGGCCTGCTGATCGCAGTCGGGTTGATCTTGGCCTGGCTGGTCTTCGTGGTGTTGCTGCTGCGGCTGAGCGTGGTTCTCGATCTCGGTCACCCCTCCGCGACCACGGCTGCCCCCCCGTCCGCGCCCGCTTCCGCCCCGGCGCCACGGCCGGCGCCGCCCGCGCCGCACCCGGAGCATGCAAACATCCTTCGGTATCTGCTGGCCACGACGATCTTCATGATGGTGGTGTGGCTGACCGGTTTCGTCCTCGCCTTGCGCAGGCGCCGACGGGAGCCGCTAGCGCAGGCGGCGTTCGGCGACGACAAAGCCGTGCCCGGCGACCAGCCGCCGGTGTCGCGCTCGCTGGCGGTGGCGGCCGAACGCGGGCTGGCTGAGATGGACGATCTCAACCGTGACCCGCGCGAGGCGATCATCGCGTGCTACGCGGCGATGGAGGATGCGCTCGCGAACGCGCCGGGAGCCATGCCGCTGGACTCGGACACGCCGTCGGAGGTGCTGGCCCGCGCCGTGGAGCACCATGCGATCCATGCGGGCACCGCGACTGGCCTGGTGGAGCTGTTCGCCGAGGCGCGGTTCAGCCCGCATGTGATGACCGAGCAGCATCGCGAAGTCGCCGTGCACGCCCTTCAGATGGTCCTGGCGGAACTGAAGAGCGCGGCATGAGCAAAGCGCTGAGCAAATTTGTCGTGCTGGGCCTCACCCTGGTCGTGGCGGTGGAGGTGGTGACGGTTGCGATGGCCGACCGTCGTTCGGTGCTCGCGGTTTCGGGTGCCGCGGTTGCGCTGGTGTTGCTGGCGGGACGCCGACTGCTGAGTCGCGCTTCGGCGCCGGAGTTGCCGGAGGTCATCGCGGATGGTCCCGCCGAGTCCATGCTGCGCTGGATCTCGCGGACCGAGACGATGATCCACTGGGCCGATTCCAGCCGCCGGGACTGGGATCGACACCTGCGGCCCAGACTCGCCAGGGAGTTCATGGTGGCCACCGGTCGACGGGCGACCAGGGACCCGGCCACGATGCGGGCCACGGGCCAGATGGTCTTCGGAGACGAGCTGTGGCAGTGGGTCGATCCCAGCAATGTCGCCAAGACCGGTGGGCGTGAACCCGGACCGGGACGTGGGGTGCTCGGCGAGATCCTGGAACGATTGGAGCGGGTATGACGATGCCGGCGACCGTGACCACGGCCCACTCCGAGGCGGTGCTCGACGAGATCGAGCGCGTGGTGGTGGGCAAACGATCCGCGCTCACGCTGATTCTCACCACCGTGCTCGCCCGTGGGCACGTGCTGATCGAGGATCTCCCCGGGCTCGGCAAGACGCTGATCGCGCGGTCGTTCGCCTCCGCGCTGGGTCTGCAGTTCACCCGCGTTCAGTTCACGCCCGACCTGTTGCCGGCCGATCTGCTCGGGTCGACGGTCTACGACATGCAGTCCGGCCGTTTCGAATTCCGCCGCGGCCCCATCTTCACGAACCTTTTGCTTGCCGACGAGATCAACCGGACCCCGCCCAAAACCCAGGCGGCGCTGCTGGAGGCGATGGCCGAGGGCCAGGTGAGCATCGACGGCGAAACCCACCCGCTGCCATCGCCTTTCGTTGTGTTGGCCACGGATAACCCCATCGAGTACGAGGGCACCTACCCGCTGCCGGAGGCCCAGCTGGACCGATTCGCGATCAAGCTGGAGCTCAAGTACCTGTCCCAGCGCGACGAGACTTCGATGCTGCGCCGGCGCTTGGAAAGAGGCTCGGCCCAACCGCGGGTGCACGAGGTCGTCGACGCCAGCGACCTAGTCGCGATGCGCGAGTCGGTCGAACAGGTCACCGTGCACGAGGACATTCTTCATTACGTGGTGTCACTGGCCGCCGCGACCCGTAACCACCCGCAGGTCGCGGTCGGCGCAAGCCCGCGGGCCGAGCTCGACCTGGTCCAGCTGGCGCGGGCGCGGGCGCTGTTGTGCGGCCGCGACTACGTGATCCCCGAGGACGTCAAGACGCTCGCCGTCCCCGCGATCGCGCATCGGATCAGCCTGCGTCCTGAGATGTGGGTGCGCAGCGTTCACGGCGCTGATGTCGTCGCGCAGATACTGCAACGGTTGCCGGTCCCGCGGGCGCGCGGTGCCCGTGACTGAGCGCGACGACGAGCCGCGGGAGACTCGTCGCACCGATGTCGAATTCCGTTGGCGCGCCTCCCAGCTGAGCCTGGCCATCGCATCCTGTTCGGTGGTGGCGCTGGCCGCGGCGGTGATCGGCGCCCGCTTGAATTTGATCGCGTTCGCGGCGCCGCTGTTGGGTGTGCTGTGCTCGATCCCGTGGCAGCGCCCGGCGGCGAAGGTGCATGTCCACGCCGAGCCCGCCTTGCTGCGCTGCTTCGAGGACGAGCAGGCTCAGACCACCGTGTGGACGATCACCGAGTCCTACGACATCGCGGTCGAGTTCGACGTCGCGGCGCCGTCGGGGATGGATGTCGACGTTCTGGCTGACGATGCCGGCCAGCGGAAGAAGGTTGTGGCGCAGGCGCAGCGGTGGGGCAGATATCCGCTGTCGGCGCGCCTCAGCGCGGTCGGCGCCGGTGGATTGCTCGCCGGGACTGCGACGGCGGAAATCGCGGAGATCTTCGTGTTTCCGATGGCTCCACCGCAATCGACGATCCTGCCGCGTACCGAGCTGCCCGACCGCCTCGGCACCCACCTGACCCGCCACATCGGGCCTGGCGTCGAATACGCCGACGTGCGGCCTTACTTGCCGGGTGACCAGCTGCGCACCGTCAACTGGCCGGTGAGCGCTCGACGCGGAAGCCTTCACGTCACCGAACGGCTGACCGACCGCGCCGCCGACGTGGTGGTGCTGGTCGACAACAGCACGCAGGCCGCCGGGCCGGCAACCGAGTCGGCCGAACGAGCGGTCCGAGGCGCGGTGCAGGTCGTGCAGACCGCGTTGCGCAACGGCGACCGGGCGGGCGTCGTCGCACTGGGGGGTCGTCGCCCGCGGTGGCTCGGCGCGGACATCGGACGCCGCCAGTTCTACCGCGTGCTCGACGCGGTGCTGGGCGCTGGTAGCGGATTCGAAACCACCACAGGGACGTTGGCGCCGCGCGCCGCGGTGCCCCCGGGCGCGATCATCGTGGCCTTCTCGACGTTGCTCGACACCGAGTTCGCCCTGGCGCTGATCGATCTGCGCAAGCGGGGCCATACCGTCGTGGCCGTCGATGTGCTGCACGGCGCACCGTTCGCGGACGAGCAGGATGAGATCATCACCCGGATGTGGGCGCTGCAACGCTCTGCGATGTATCGGGACATGGGTGTGATCGGAATCGACGTGGTGTCATGGCCGCGCGACGTCACGCTTGATCAGTCGATGAGACTGGTGCCCGATCGTCTGTCGGCCGGGCGGAAATGATGCAACCTGCGCCCCTGGCATTCTCGACCGCGTTCGGATTTCTGATGGTGACCGCCGCGGCGGTGCAGCCCGACAAAGCCGGGTCGATCACACTGGGCCTGGCCGCTGTGGCTGTGCTGGCGGGGCTGGTCTATCGGGCCGCGGCAACACTGTGCGTGCTGCTCGTCATCACCGCGATCGTGGTGACAAATCCACCGGTCCTGTTCGCCGCTCTGTCCGGTCTGTCGGCCGCCGCCTATCTGGTGCTGCGGCACGCGGGGAGCGTCGTCACGACGACCAGACCGACGGTGGTCGGCATGGTCGGGATGACGTTTCTGGGAATCGCAGCTGCCCTGCTGCCGCTACGGTTGCCGTGGCTGCCGCTGCTGGCACCGCCCGCCGTGGTCGTGATCTTCGTGTTGGTGATGCTGCCGTTCCCGCGCGGCCCGAGGCGCACCGACCCGCTCGAAAGCGGAGTTGCGCGTGGCGAATGAGGACCTCACCCGCGCGTGGGACGACCTGATCGCCCGGCACACCAGCGACCCGGCGGCGACCGCCACCGGACGGGCGCTGCTGGCGCGCTGGTCGGAGCCGCACCGGCGCTATCACACGCTGGCCCATCTTCGCGAAGTGCTCACCCATGTCGAGGAAATGGCCGATCACGCGGACGATCCCGACGCGGTGCGACTTGCCGCGTGGTACCACGACGCGGTCTACCGGGGGCGCAGCGACGACGAGGAGCGCAGCGCCCAACTCGCCGAGGCCGATCTCAGCGCGCTGGGCCTCGGTCCTTCTCTGGTAGCCGAGGTGGCCCGTCTCGTGCGCCTGACGATTGGCCACAACCCGGCCGACGGTGACGGCAACGGTCAGGTGCTCTGCGATGCCGACCTCGCAGTCCTCGGTATCGAGCCGTCCCGCTACCGCGAAAACAGCGCCGCGATCCGGGCCGAGTACACCCATGTGCCCGACGACGATTTCGACGCGCGCCGGGCCTGCGTGGTGCGTTCGCTGCTGTCGGGCCGCACGCTTTTCCATACGCCGTTGGCGCGCAGCCGCTGGGAATCGCAGGCCCGCACCAATCTCACCGACGAACTTCGCACGCTGGAGTAAGGTCGGCTCTCATGGATTCCGCGCGCGCGGTACGCGTCGCGATCATCGGCGCCGGGATGTCCGGGCTGTGCATGGCGGTCAAGCTGCAAGAGGCCGGTATCGATTCCTACACGATCTTCGAGCAGGCCTCCGATGTCGGCGGAACCTGGCGCGACAACACCTATCCCGGGCTGCACTGCGATGTGCCGTCCCGCTACTACACCTACTCGTTTCGGCCCAACCCCGAATGGTCACGGTGGCAGTCTCCGGGTCCCGAAATCCTGGACTATTTTCGACAGGTTGCCGACGAACGAAACATCCGCTCGCACATCCGATTCGATACCGAGATCGAATCCGCCCGCTACCGCAGCGGTCAGTGGTGGCTGAGCACAGCCGCCGGCGAGGAACCGTTCGATGTGCTCGTCACCGCCACCGGCTTCTTGCGGGTGCCGAGGTACCCCGACATCCCCGGTCGCGAGACGTTCGCCGGTCCGGTGTTCCACTCCTCTCGGTGGGATCACTCGGTGAGTTTGCCCGACAAGCGGATCGGCCTGATCGGTACGGGCTCCACCGGGGTGCAGATCACATCTGAGCTCGGTGGAAAAGTACGGCAGCTCAAGGTCTTCCAGCGGACCGCACAGTGGATCGCGCCGTGGCCGAATCTCCGCTACTCGCCGATTGCGCGCAAAGTGCTGCGACGTTGGCCGCGTCTCAACAACCCGGGCTACCGCTTCTGGGGGTGGTTCATGAGGTACGGGTTCGGCCGCGCGACCGTACAGCCGGGCTGGCAGCGCCGCTTCTACAACGCCCAATGCCGCTGGAACCTCCGGCTCTCGGTGCGCGACCCCGAACTACGCAGAAAGCTGACGCCCAAGGATCAGCCGCTGTGCAAGCGGCTGGTGATCGCGGGCCACTATTACCACGCCGTGCAACAGCCTGGCGTCGAGGTGATCACCGAGGCGATCGACCATATTGAGCCGCGCGGCGTCCTCACGGCCGACGGCACCCTGCACGAGCTCGACCTGCTGGTCTACGCGACCGGTTTCGACGCCCGCGCGTACGTGCGGCCGATGGAGATCGTGGGCGAGAGCGGGATCGCGCTGAACGAACTCTGGGCAGACGGTCCGCATGCCTATCGCTCGATGGCGGTACCGGGGTTCCCCAACCTGTTCATGCTGATGGGTCCGCATTCGCCGATCGGCAACCAGTCGCTGATCTATGTCGCTGAGGACCAGGCGGATTATGCGCTGTGGTGGATCAAACAGATCCGCGACGGCCGCGTCGTCGCGGCCGCTCCGACCGAAGCGGCGACGAAGGAATACAACGAGAGCATGAAAGCGGCCATGCCCAACACGATCTGGGTCAGCGGCTGCAGCAGCTGGTACCTCGGCAAAGACGGGCTGCCGGAGCTGTTCCCGTGGATCCCTGAACGGCACCGGGAACTGCTGTTGGACCGCGATCTCACCGACTTCGAGCTGCGCACGAGCTGAGCTGTCAAGCGGCCGTTGTGCCGGGCAGCGGCGGGGCGGTGGACCGGTGGTGCGCGCCGGTGGGTGTGATGAATTCTGCTGTGTGCGTGCCATTTTCGTCCCCAGCACTGACCCGCCAACCCGGCGCTTCCTTCTCATAATTGCACCGCTCACACAAACCGAGCCCGTTGTCGGCGCTGGTCGCACCGCCACGGTTGTGTGGTCGGGCATGGTCTCGATGCCGAATCGGGGCGTCGCAGTACGGCGTGCGGCACGTCTGATCCCGCAGCCCGACGAAGTCGGCCAAGCCGCGCGGAAAACACCGTGAGCGTGACTCCATCGCGACCAAGGCGCCGCTGCGCGGGTGGCGGTATAGCCGTCTCAGCGTGGCCTTCGAGCGGTTGTCTGCGACTGCGCTGGACACCAGCCCTCGCGCGACTGCCGCCGGTATCGGGCCGTACCCGGCAATCAGCGCCGCGGCGTCGCCGCCGCCGAGCAGGGTCTCGTCGGAAAGCACCAGGTTCACCGCGACCGGCTCCGGCTCCTCTGCGGGCCGTGCGGTGATCCGCTCCACGAGCGTGTCGGCCATGACCTGGCCACGGGAGCGGTCGTCGAAGGTGGTGTCAGCGGCACGCTTGAGAGCCGCGTATACGCCGACGCCCTGAGCGACCGGCAGCAGCGCGGTGACATAGGTCATGGTGTCGGGAGCCGGCCGGATGGTCACACTGCGGTCGGCCTCCGCTTTGGCCGCACGGTCCACCACCGCCTGCGCGTCCAGCCGATACGCAATCTCTTTGGCTGCCGCCGCGACTCGCGCATCACCCATCCCCTCCAGCCGCGACAGGTCGCCGCACAACTCCGCGTCCAGGCTGCGACGGTCCTCGACATCAAGGCACGCGGATTCACGAACGATGAGAGTGGCCCGCCATTCCGACAACCTCCCGCACTCCAGTGCGGCCAACGTCTTCGGCATCTCGTAGACCAGGGCCTTGGCGAATCCGAGATGACGCCCGCCGCGGGCCGGCGAATCCCGGCGGGCGAGAGCGACCTCGCTGGCGACGCCGCGTCCGCGCTGGCGGGCGACCACCCCGGCCGCCGCCTCGTTCGCCCTCCGCAGCTCATCCAGCGCAGCCGCCGCACGCGCCTGCCCCGCCGCAGCCGCGGCCTTGACGCGCTCCAAGTCCGCGATCCGCTCGGCCAACTGAGCCTCGTCGGCATGCGGATCCACGTTGGAGAAAGAAGCAAGATCGAACATACATTCGATTATAGGGCGACCCACCGACAGTCCAGCGCGACAACCGCTGCGGTACTAATAA
>JAFAWC010000152.1 GCA_019242135.1 Mycobacteriaceae bacterium
GTCCTAACCGCGGGTCTATCAGATCCGCGACGGGCGACGTTGAGCCGAGCCTGTCATAAGCGCGGTATTTCCCTCTAGTGATTACTCAGGCATCTGCGCACTGACGGGTTGCTGCCAGTATTGAGGAGGCAGTTCGTAACGCCGGGAATGACCAACGGGTTCCAATGAGCCCGTATTTCGGATCCTCATCGCGTCGGCATTTGTGTTGTCGACGGCGAAGTTGCGAATGGATCCCACCCCCACACCTAGACACCGGCGCACCCCACACCAACACCTACCACCACCCCGAACGACTCCTCCCCACCGACGACAACGCCGACGAGGACGACGACGCTAAAGAAAACGACGCGGGCAGCGACCCCCTCTGAACGAGTTCTACTCGCACCCAGTCAAATTGATCGCACGCATCCGCAGCCGTTGCTGAAGCCGTCACAGCCGCGCGCGGGGCGCGCCGAGGACATCGCGTAGATGGCAGCTGGCCGTCTCGGGTTACGGGAATCCCACCGGTCCGAGAAGTCGGCGCGAACCCGTCGACGCGGTTTCGCCGACTGCTGGCGCCTCATCCGGACGGGTGCGACCTTCAAGGCCTCGGCGGCTGCCTCACCCCGGCGCTTCCTCACCCCGGTGGTTGCCTCACCCTGCCCGCCGCCCCAACGCCCCGTCCCCGCCAGCTCCCCCCAGCAAACGATGAGAATTGGGTCAACCAGCGATTCACTGCGCCACAGCGACCATCAAAAAACCCCAGCAAACATTCAACCAATATCCCGACGGTCCACAGCCATCCCGGCGTAGCATGAATTGACAAGCGCCACAGGAGATTCGGGCAAGGCTCGGTGGTCGCTTGGGGGAGGCCGGAGGAATCCGGGGAACGTGGTGGTTAGGGTGTGCTAAGTTGGCATGTCAGGCGGGGTCTGTCATATCGTTTTCACCACTTGTCGTGACCGGGACAAGTGAGCCGTTCAGCGCTGCACGGCCGTACTCTCATTCGATGCGCGGACGGTTTCCTGTCCAAGGTCGGAATGAATCGGCACAGAATTGAAAGGGCCGAGGGCGCGACCCGTCGCAAAGGGAGCACACCATCGGCCATGACGAGAACTTTCGTGACGGATTTGAGGTCTAGAAGGGTCTAGACAGGGTCTAGAAGGGTTAGGTGGGAATGGCGCCCAGCCGTGTCGGGCCCCGCCGTGTCGGGATCTACAACCCCGCGTTCGAGCACGACGCGTGCGGCGTTGCCATGGTCGTCGATATGCACGGTCGCCGCAGCCGCGACATCGTCGACAAGGCGATCACGGCGCTGCTGAATTTGGAGCACCGCGGCGCCCAGGGCGCCGAGCCGCATACCGGTGACGGTGCCGGGGTCCTGATCCAGGTGCCGGATGATTTTTTGCGGGCGGTCGTCGATTTCGACCTACCCGAGCGCGGCAGCTATGCCACCGGGATCGCGTTCCTGCCGCAGTCTTCCAAGGAGGCCGCAGAGGCGTGTGCTGCGGTGGAGAAGATCGTCGAGGCAGAGGGTCTCGAGGTGATCGGCTGGCGCGACGTGCCCACTGACGAGTCCTCGCTGGGCGCGCTGGCACGTGACGCGATGCCGACGTTCCGGCAGGTGTTCATTAGCGGCGCATCGGACATGGACCTTGAGCGCCGCGTCTACATCGTCCGCAAGCGCGCCGAGCACGAGCTGGGCACCAAGGGTCCGGGACAGGATGGTCCCGGCCGTGAAACCGTTTATTTCCCAAGCCTTTCCGGCCAGACCTTGGTTTACAAGGGAATGCTTACCACACCGCAGCTCAAGGCGTTCTACCTCGACCTGCAAGACGAGCGGCTGACCAGCGCGCTCGGCATCGTGCACTCCCGGTTCTCGACCAACACCTTCCCGTCGTGGCCACTGGCGCATCCGTTCCGCCGAATCGCGCACAACGGCGAAATCAACACCGTAACCGGCAACGAGAACTGGATGCGTGCCCGGGAGGCGCTGATCCGCAGCGACATCTTCGGATCCGGAAACACCCCCGAAGCGACGACGACGAACAACGTCGAGAAGTTGTTCCCGATCTGCACTCCGGGCGCGTCAGACACTGCACGCTTCGACGAGGTGCTCGAACTTCTGCATCTGGGCGGCCGCAGTCTCGCGCACGCGGTGTTGATGATGATTCCGGAGGCGTGGGAACGCCACGAGTCGATGGACCCGGCGCGCCGAGCCTTCTATCAGTACCACGCCTCGCTGATGGAGCCGTGGGACGGCCCGGCGTCGATGACATTCACCGACGGGACCGTGGTGGGTGCGGTGCTCGACCGCAACGGTCTTAGACCGTCCAGGATCTGGGTCACCACCGACGGGCTGGTGGTGATGGCCTCCGAGGCGGGAGTGCTCGACCTCGACCCGTCTACGGTGGTGCGGCGGATGCGGCTGCAGCCCGGCCGAATGTTCTTGGTGGACACCACACAGGGCCGCATCGTCGACGACGAGGAGATCAAAGCCGAGCTGGCGGCCGAGCACCCCTACCAGGAGTGGCTGGACAACGGTCTGGTCGCGCTCGAGGAGCTGCCGCAGGGTCCGTACATGAGGATGCCGCATCACCGGATCGTGCTGCGCCAGTTGGTGTTCGGCTACACCTACGAAGAGCTCAACCTGCTGGTCGCGCCGATGGCGCGCACGGGGGTCGAACCGATCGGCTCGATGGGTACCGACACTCCGGTGGCAGTGTTGTCCCAGCGGGCGCGGATGCTTTACGACTACTTCCAGCAGTTGTTCGCACAGGTCACCAACCCTCCGCTGGATGCGATACGCGAAGAGGTGGTGACCAGCCTGCAGGGAGTTATCGGCCCGGAGGGCGATCTGCTTTCCCCCGATGAGAACTCGTGTCGGCAGATCGTGCTGCAGCAGCCGATTCTGCGCAACCACGAGCTGGCCAGGCTGATCAACCTCGATCCCGACGCCGAAGTCAACGGTCACCGGCACGGCATGCGCACCAAGGTGATTCGCTGTCTGTACCCGGTCGCCAAGGGCGGCGACGGGCTGCGCGCGGCGCTGGACGACGTGCGCGCGGAGGCATCTGCGGCCATCGCCGACGGGGCCCGCATTATCGTGCTGTCC
>JAFAWC010000373.1 GCA_019242135.1 Mycobacteriaceae bacterium
TTCGGCTTCCCGTGATGCTTCTTGCTCGCGGTCACCGCGATGAGCACCCCAGCCCGCTTGTGTTCCTGAATCGTGCCGCTGACATTGCCCGCGCACGCCTGTCCGGCAACGCCATGGCAGGTGAGGGTGAGACTAGCCACCGACCCCGAGGCCGATGTTCCGCCCAGGGCTAGGCTGGCCGGCGGTGGCGGCGCCGGTGTGAGGATCGGCGTCGGCGTCGGAGTCGGAGTCGGAGGGTTCTGTACGGCGCCGGTAGGCGCTGAGAGCCCGGGATCGCTCACGCCGCCCCGCGGGTTCGACGCGATTTCCTGAACTCGGATCGTTGACGCCGCGTCGGCCGGCGTGAGGACATAGCTCTGTCCTGCCGCACCGGGGATGACCGCGCAGCCCGAACCAGATCCGTCGCATCGCAGCCACTCATGGCTGAACGTGGTGGGGTTCCCTTCCCAGGTGCCGTTCGCCGCAGTCAGAGTCTGCCCCACCACCGCCGAGCCGGTGATCCCAGGCGGGGTGTCGTTCGACGGCGGTAGATCGACTGCGAGGTGGAAGGGAGCGTTGCCTGTAGGGATAAAGCTCGGATTGACGTTCTGCCCGGTGATCGTAGCGGTGCCGATTGCCGCACTGTTCTCCTGCGACCAGTACATCTGGTTGCCGACGATCGCGAGGCCCAGGGGATCGGCCAAGCCCGAGACGATCGTCGCGATGTTGGCCGGGTTGCCGTCGATGGTGTCGCGGACGATCGTCCCGGCCGTAAAGTTCGCCCAGTAAATGAACCCACCGGTGAGGACGATCCCAAACGGGCCGCTTTGGCCGGTAATGAAGCTGCCGTTCGCGCTGCCGCCATCTAGATTCGCCCGGCCGATGGTCGATCCGCCTGAGTCTCCGTTCGACCAGAAGACATGGCTCGAATCGACGGCCAACGCACAGGGGTCCGTCTGGCCGCTCACGATATCGGCGACATTCGCGGCATTCCCGTCGATTGTGTCTCGGCTAATCGTGCCGGCGTTTCTGTTCGTCCAGTAGATGAAGCCACGCGACACCGCAACTGCTTCCGGACCATTGGTGTGCGTCGTGATGAAGTTCGGGTCCGGCGGGCTTGAACCATCTAGTGCCGCTCGGCCAATCGTGTTGTCGGCGAAATTCGTCCAGTAGAGGTACTTTCCGTCGTCGGCGACTCCGGCCGGGTTCTTGGTATCGGCGGTGCTGATAAACGTCTGTGTCCGGTTCGCAGCGTTTCCATCGAGAGTGTCGCTTCCGATCCCGTTAGTGAGGAAGTTCGCCCAATAGATGTTCGCCGAGGCCAGCGCCGGCCAGACCATGAGCAAGGCGAATGCCGCCACGGCCGCCCGCAGGATTCCAAACCGCCCACATCGAGTCATCTCGACCCCCAATCGATCGCCCCAACCGTCCTATCGTACCGTCGCAGTCCAGACGGTCAAGCCTTCACCGCCTCTTTTCTCGGTCCCTTAATCCTTAGCCGGAAGGCGACATGCACCGGCTTGACCGACTCGATCACCCGCGCCACCTCGGCCGCCTCCTCCTGGGAGATGGCCTGGTCGCAATAGACCACGAACGACGGCTCGCCCGGCGCCGGCAGCTCGCCGTTCGCGGACCAGGCCACCTTGCCCCCGTCCTCGATCCGCAGGGGCAGGTCCGGGAAGTTCAGCTTCAGGGCCAGCTCGACGCCGGCATGGGTGCCGCGCAGGCGACCGAGCTCGGCCGTTCGCAGCACGAGCTTGCGAAGCTGCGAGGCGGGCTGGGCCTCGTTGTGCTCCAGGCCGAGCCATTTCGTGGCGAGATCGAGGATGTCCAGCGGTGCGAGCTCGGGGTCGAAGTGCGCCGGCAGCGTGTCGAGCACGGCGACCAGCGGATCGAGCACGGCCTCGAACGCCCCCACGAAGCGCATCGTGAAGTCGTGCTCCTGATAGATGTCGGGCAGGCCCCCGCGTAGGTAACGGCGATTCGTCGCCGGGGTCGGGTGGCTGTGCTCGCCGCGCTCGGGCGCGGGGCGCACGATGGCGAAGCCTTCGCCCGCGTAGGTGACGAAGCCGGTGATAACACGCGTGCCCTCGATGGGTCCGCCGTTGCCGCCGATATCACCCTTTGGCGGGCTCATGCGATCTCTGGGTGGACGGCCCGCACGACGTGCGTCCCCGACGCCAACAGCTCGTCGGGCTCGAGCGCGATGTGACTCCCCGCCGGCTGCGGAGCTTGCTGACCGGTTTCCAGGTTGGTCTCGTAAACGCGGAGGATCTTGACGAACTGCACGCCGTCGACGTTGTGCACGATCTGGTAGAGCTCACCCTGGTTCAAAAGCCGGCCGAACGGCCAGCCATTGCCCGGCCCGGTCGGGGAGCCGCCGACCAGGGGGTTCAGATAGGTGTAGAGGGCCTGGAGCACCTCCTGTTCGACACGCTGAAGCACGGCGTGCGGCTCGGCCTGGAGGTTGACTACGACCGAGACCCCACGCAGGCGGACGGGCAGCAGATGTACGGTGGTGCCGATCACCCGCCGCCCGTCGAGAT
>JAFAWC010000439.1 GCA_019242135.1 Mycobacteriaceae bacterium
ATCCTCGACGGAACCGACAACTTCGCCACCCGCTACCTGGTCAACGATGCGGCGGTGCTGGCGGGCAAGCCGTACGTGTGGGGGTCGATCTACCGCTTCGAGGGCCAGGTATCGGTGTTCTGGGAGGACGCGCCCAATGGGCTGGGCCTCAACTACCGCGACCTGTATCCCGAGCCGCCGCCGCCCGGCATGGTGCCGTCGTGCGCCGAGGGCGGGGTGCTCGGCATTCTGTGCGCGTCGATCGCGTCGGTGATGGGCACCGAGGCGATCAAGCTGATCACCGGCATCGGAGAGCCCCTGCTGGGCAGGCTGATGGTCTACGACGCGCTGGACATGACCTACCGCACGATCAAAATCCGCAAGGACCCGCAGACGGCGAAGATCACCGAGCTCATCGACTACGAGGACTTCTGCGGCGTGGTGTCCGATGAGGCCGCGCAGGCGTCGGCGGAGTCCACACTGACCCCCCGCGAGCTTCGTGAGCTGCTCGACTCCGGCAAGAAGGTGGCGCTGATCGACGTGCGCGAGCCGGTGGAATGGGACATCAATCACATTCGCGGCGCCCAGCTGGTGCCGAAGTCGACCCTCGAGTCGGGCGAGGGTCTGGCCAAACTGCCGCACGACCGGATCCCGGTGCTGTACTGCAAAACCGGAGTGCGCTCGGCCGAGGCGCTGGCCGCGGTGAAAAAGGCGGGCTTCGCCGACGCGAAGCACCTTCAAGGCGGCATCGTGGCGTGGGCGAAACAGCTCGAGCCCGACATGGTGATGTACTGACGACACGGCTCGCCAACCCGGTCGGGTAATGGCGTTTACGCAAGTAACCTGGCGCCATGACCGTCGAGCGTCCGCCGGAGCATGTGCAGGCGGCGTTCGGGTTAGCGGGATTTCGGCCCACTCCGCTGGGGGCCGGCTGGGAAGGCGGATGGCGCTGCGACGAGGTGGTGCTGTCGATGGTCGCCGACCATGCCCGCGCGGCGTGGTCGGCCAAGGCCCGGGAGACGTTGTTCGTCGACGGGGTACGGCTGGCCCGGCCGGTGCGCTCCACCGATGGGCGCTACGTGGTATCGGGATGGCGCGCAGACACCTTCGTCGCGGGAACACCCGAGCCGCGCCACGACGAGGTCGTGTCGGCGGGGGTGCGGCTGCATGAGGCCACGGCGAAGCTGGAACGACCACGGTTTCTCACCCAACCCCCCGTCGCGCCGTGGGGTGACGTCGACGTGTTCATCGCCGCCGATCGCGCCGCGTGGGAAGATCGCCCACTGCACGCGTGGCCATCGGGGGCGCGGGTGTCGCCCGGATCGGCCGACGGGCAGCGATCGCTCGACCTGATCAACCAGCTTGCCGGGCTGCGCCGGCGAACCAAGAGCCCAAGCCAACTCGTGCACGGCGACCTTTACGGCACAGTACTTTTCGCGGGCACGGCGGCGCCGGGTATCACCGACATCACACCGTACTGGCGCCCCGCCTCGTGGGCGGCCGGCGTGGTCGTGGTGGACGCCATATCGTGGGGAGAGGCCGACGACGGGCTGATCGAAAGGTGGGCATCGCTGCCTGAGTGGCCACAGATGCTGTTGCGCGCGTTGATGTTTCGGCTCGCTGTGCATGCGCTGCATCCGCGCTCCACTGCGGCGGCCTTCCCCGGCCTGGCCCGCACTGCGGCTCTTGTCCGGCTCATTCTCTAGCCCTCCACCCCGGTAGTGCGGGTGGTCTGGATCACACTGCGACACCGCCACGCACGTGTTAACGCGGTGAAAAATGCTCAATTCGACGCTGTGACGGCAGGGACGCGGTCCTGGGTTCGCGGCGCCGTTGTCGCAGGCGGGCGACACGCTGTGGCATGGCTCACCGGTAACCATGTGTCCGGCGTGTTAACGCCACCGCACCGCCGAAAGCCACTGGCGGTGCGTTATTTTGACCGCCCCACAACCGCCCTTACCCTCGGGCAATAACGCCGTAACACTGGCCGCCGGAGAGGAGGCGTCGTGGTCGAGCTTCATCAGCGTCCCGCGACGGCGGCCGATGCCGTGCTGGGACTCGGCAGATACTTTCACCGCGGCGAAGTCTCCCAAGACCGGCGAACCTTGCACAAGATCGGCGGGCGGACCGCCGACGAGTTCTACCGGGACCGCTGGGCCCACGACAAGGTCGTGCGGTCAACGCACGGTGTCAACTGCACCGGGTCATGTTCATGGAAGATCTACGTCAAGGACGGCGTGATCACGTGGGAGTCGCAGCAGACCGACTACCCCTCGGTAGGCGCCGACAAGCCGGAATACGAGCCACGCGGTTGCCCGCGCGGAGCGTCGTTCTCGTGGTACACGTATTCGCCTGCGCGCGTGCGCTATCCGTACGTGCGCGGGATTCTGCTGCAGTATTACCGGGAGGCAAAGCAGCGGCTCGCGGATCCCGTACTGGCGTGGGCGGACATCGTCGACGACCCGGTGAAGGCGGCACGGTACAAGGCGGCCCGTGGCAAGGGCGGCTTCGTGCGCGCCGAGTGGTGGGAGGCCGCCGAGATCGCCGCCGCGGCGCACGTGCACACGATAAAGAAGTACGGTCCCGACCGGGTGGCGGGGTTTTCGCCGATACCGGCGATGTCGATGGTCAGCCACGCCGTCGGCGCGCGGTTCATTTCGTTGATCGGCGGCTCGATGCTGTCGTTCTACGACTGGTATGCCGACCTGCCGGTGGCGTCGCCCCAGGTCTTCGGTGACCAGACCGACGTGCCCGAGTCGGCGGACTGGTTCGACGCCGGCTATCTGATCATGTGGGGATCCAACGTGCCGGTCACCCGCACCCCCGACGCGCACTACATGACCGAGGCCCGCTATCGCGGCCAGAAGGTGATCGTCGTCTCACCCGACTACGCCGACAACACCAAGTTCGCCGACGAGTGGTTGCCCGCGCGCCCGGGAACCGATGCGGCGCTGGCGATGTCGATGGGACACGTGATACTCAAGGAATTCTTCGTCGACCGGACGACGCAGTATTTCGCCGAGTACGTCAAGAAGTACACCGACCTGCCGTTCTTGGTCACGCTCACCGAGCGCGATGGAAGCTGGCTGCCCGCAAAGTTTCTCACCGCCGCCGATCTCGGCGACACCAGCGAAGGCGCGGTATCGAAGACGGTGCTTCTTGACTCCGACGGGACACCGGTTGTCCCGAACGGCTCCCTGGGACACCGGTTCACGACATCCGGCGAAGGCACGTGGAACCTCGACCTGAAGGGCGTTGAGCCACTGTTGACGCTGCATGGTGGTGACAGCGACGCGGTATGTCTGGCTCTGCCGCGCTTCGACGGCGACCGGCCGGGGGTGCTGAACCGCGGCGTGCCGACGAGGATGGTGGCCGGACAGCGGGTCACCACGGTGTTCGACCTGTTACTCGCGCAGTACGGGGTACACCGGGAGGGCCTGCCCGGCGACTGGCCGACCGACTACGACGACGCGGCACAGCCTTACACGCCGGCATGGCAGGAGACGATCACCGGCGTGCCCGCGAAGGCGGCGGAACGGATCGCGCGCGAATTCGCCGACAACGCCGAACGTTCGAGCGGGCGGTCGATGATCCTGATGGGCGCCGGGACCAACCACTGGTTTCACTCCGATTTGATTTACCGCTCATTTCTCACCCTGGT
>JAFAWC010000451.1 GCA_019242135.1 Mycobacteriaceae bacterium
GACCTGGTGCTCGCCGCCGTCCACCACACGGCTGCGATGTACGGCATTCCTCGGCAATTGTTCAGCGACTTCCTTGCGTCGATGCGGATGGATCTGACGATCACCGACTACCCCGACCGCGCTGCGCTGAACATCTACATGCACGGCTCGGCAGAGGTGATCGGGCTGCAGCTGTTGCCGGTGCTCGGCACTATCAGCTCACCCGGCGAGGCCGAACCGTACGCCGCGGCGCTCGGAAAAGCGTTCCAGCTGACCAACTTTCTGCGTGACGTCGACGAGGATCTGGCCCGGGAGAGGGTGTATCTGCCCGCCGACGAGCTCGCCGCGTTCGACGTCGACAGGGACCTTCTGCGGTGGTGTCACGCGAACCGGCGCACCGACCCGCGGGTGCGCAGCGCGTTGGCCGCCCAGCATCACATCACCCGCGGCATCTACCGCTTCGCCGGCGACGGCGTGCGGATGCTGACCCCGCGGTCGCGCCCGTGCGTGACGACGGCGCTGACCCTGTACTCGGAGATCCTCGACCGTATCGAGGCCAGCGACTTCGCGGTATTCAGCCGGCGGGCGAGGGTGGGCACCGCCCGGCGCCTGCAGGTGGCAGCCGGTGGGCTGATCCAGGCACGTCGGGCGCGACGCGGAGACGCTACCCCGCCGGCCGAACCCACGATGGGCGTGGCCTGAGATGGATCGCTGGCAGTACCTGATCGTGCTCGCGGCATGTCTGGCGATCACCGCTCCGCTCGAGTTCTTCGGCGAGGGCGTCTACCGTCAGCCCCGGCGGACCGTTCGTGCCGTGCTCCCGGTGGCAGTGGTGTTCGTGGTGTGGGATGCGGTGGCGATCGCGGCGGGCGTCTGGCGGTACAACCCCCGCTACGTCACCGGCATAACGATCGGATTTTCCGTCCCGCTGGAGGAACTGCTGTTTTTCATCGTGATTCCGTTGTGCGGATTGCTCACGTACAACGCGGTGACGACGCTGCTCAACCGCGGGAAGAGCAGCTACTGATGACGGGCTACACGCTGCCCGCGGTCGCGGCGGTGATCGTGGTCGTCGCACTCGAGCTCGCGGTGTGGCGCACGGGCTTGTTTCGTCGGCCGGCCTACTGGCTCTCAATGCTGATCGTCATCGCGTTCCAGATCCCGGTCGACGGCTGGCTGACCAAGCTCAGCGCCCCGATCGTGATCTACGACGAAAGGCAGACCAGTGGCATCCGGTTCCCGCTCGACGTCCCGATCGAGGACTTCCTGTTCGGCTTCGCCCTGGTGACGGCGGTGCTGCTGATGTGGGAGAGGAGCCACCGCAAGGAGCAAGACAGCCACCGCAAGGAGCAAGACAGGGACCGCGAGGAGCAGGACCATCGTGAGCGTTCCTGACACCGGATTACCCCGCCACACCGTGCCCGCCGCCTTCGACATCGGCTCTCGGGCGTACGACCGGATGGTCGGCGCCAACCCGGGCTACCACGAGCACTTGCGAATGTCCGCGCAGCGCATGCGCATTCCCGACCGCGGCCGAGGCCTACGGCTACTCGACGCGGGATGCGGCACCGGCGCATCGACCGCTGCTCTTTTGGCGGTCGCACCCGACGCCGAGATCGTCGCGGTGGACGCTTCCCGGGGCATGCTGCGCGAGGCGCAGGCCAAGCCCTGGCCGCCGTCTGTGCAGTTCGTCGAGGGCCGCGTCGAGGATCTCGCCGAGCTCGGCGTCGAGGGCCCGTTCGACGGCATCCTCGCCGCCTACCTGGTGCGCAACCTGGCCGATCCAGATGCCCAGGTGAAGCAGTTCCTCGAACTACTCCGACCGGGTGGAACGCTTGCGGTGCACGAATACTCGGTGCGAGATTCGCAACCCGCGGTCTGGACATGGACCGCGGTGTGCTGGGGCATCATCATTCCATCGGGATGGCGCCACACCCGCGATACCACGCTCTACCGTCACCTGTGGCGCAGTGTGCTCGCGTTCGACGGAGCCGCCCGGTTTCGTCACCGGCTCGCCGACGCCGGTTTCGCCGCGGTGCACAGCGCTACCGTTCCGGGCTGGCAGCACAACATCGTTCACACTTTCGTGGCCCACAAGCCGTGACAGGCCACCGCGACCCGCGCCGCGTCTGGCATCCGCCGCGCCCCGGTCTCCCCGATGCCGGGTTGCTGAGCTCACGGCCCCGGGCGGTGGTGATCGGCGCAGGCATCGCGGGCTTGGCCGCCGCAACGGGCCTGGCCGAACGTGGCGTCACCGTCGACGTGCTGGAGCGCGAGAACTATCTCGGCGGGCGCGTCGGAGGCTGGTCGGAATGTGGGCCCGACGATGCACCGAGGGCGATGAATCGCGGCTTCCACGCCTTTTTCCGGCAGTACTACAACTTGCGAAGTCTGCTGCGCCGCAGCGACGCCGACTTGCGCCGGTTGACCCGAGTCGATGACTATCCGCTGATCGACTCGCTGGGACGCTGCGACACGTTCCGGGGGCTGCCCCGAACACCGCCGTGGAATGCGGTGGTGTTCGCATTGCGCAGCCCCACCTTTCGGCTGCGTGATCTGGCATCCCTGAATGCGCGCGCCGCCGCTCCGCTGGCGGCGGTGTCGGTCCCCGAGATCTACCACGAGCTCGACGATCTCGACGCCGATACGTTCTTGACCACCATCAACTTTCCCGACGCCGCCCGCCATCTGGCCTTCGAGGTGTTCTCCCGCAGCTTTTTCGCCGAGCCGAGCCGATTGTCGGCGGCCGAGCTCGCCACGATGTTTCACATCTACTTCCTCGGCTCCAGCGAGGGTCTGGTGTTCGATGTGGCCGACGCGAACTTCGACACCTGTCTGTGGGAACCGTTACGCGAGTACCTGACCGGCCGCGGCGTACAGTTCCACACCGCGACGTCCGTCACCGCAGTCGAAATTCGCCATGCCGAAACGTTTCGCGTTCATGATGATTCGGGCGCACATCGCGATGCCGACGCGGTGGTGATCGCCGCCGACGTAGCGGGTCTGCAGCGCATCGTCGGTGCATCCGAAGACCTCGGCGACGAGACGTGGCGGGAGTCGGTGCGCGGCCTGCGGACCGCACCTCCGTTCGTCGTGCAGCGGTTGTGGCTGGACCGCCCGGTCGCCGCGAACCGGCCGGCGTTCCTCGGCACCGGTGGGCTCGAACCGCTGGACAACGTCAGCGTGCTCGACCGCTATGAGCGAGAAGCCATCGATTGGCGCAGCCGCCACGGGGGTTCGGTGATCGAGCTTCACTCCTATGCGGTACGGGAGCCGGCCGACGGGCTGGCCGACCGGCTGTGCGCCCGGCTCCATGAGATCTACCCG
>JAFAWC010000511.1 GCA_019242135.1 Mycobacteriaceae bacterium
GACCATCATTGAACGGGTCTAGCACGAGTCTTCGATAGGAAAACTATGGCGCAGAACACTATTGCTTGGGACCAGGACGCCGACGGCATCGTCACACTGACGCTGGACGACCCGACCGGGTCGGCCAACGTGATGAACGAGCACTACGCAGAGTCCATGCACAATGCAGTCCAACGCCTTGTCGCAGAAAAGGATTCGATCACCGGCGTGGTCATCACCAGCGCGAAGAAGACATTCTTCGCCGGCGGCGACCTCAAGGGCATGATCAACCTCGGTCCGGAGAACGCCGGAGAGGCCTTCGACACCGTGGAAGCCGTCAAACGCGATCTGCGCACGCTGGAGACGTTCGGCAAGCCGGTGGCCGCCGCGATCAACGGTGCCGCACTCGGCGGTGGTCTGGAGATTGCGCTGGCGTGTCACCACCGCATCGCCGCCGACGTCAAGGGCCTGGTGGTCGGGTTCCCCGAGGTGACGTTGGGCCTGCTGCCCGGTGGCGGCGGCGTCAGCCGTACGGTGCGGATGTTCGGTATCCAGAACGCGTTCATGAACGTGCTGTCGCAGGGCACTCGATTCAAGCCGGCGCAAGCCAAGGACATCGGCTTGGTCGACGAGGTCGTGCCGAGTGTCGACGAGCTGGTGCCCGCCGCGAAGGCGTGGATCAAGGCCAACCCGGATGCCCACACGCAGCCCTGGGATGCCAAGGGCTACAAGATGCCCGGGGGCACACCGTCCTCGCCGGGTCTGGCGGCGATCCTGCCGTCGTTTCCCGCGTTGCTGAAGAAACAGCTCAAGGGTGCGCCGATGCCGGCGCCTCGGGCGATCCTCGACGCTGCTGTCGAGGGTGCGCAGGTGGACTTCGACACCGCCAGCCGCATCGAGAGCCGCTACTTCACCCAGCTGGTCACCGGTCAGGTCGCCAAGAACATGATCCAGGCGTTCTTCTTCGACCTGCAACACATCAACTCCGGGGGCTCACGCCCGGACGGCATCGGTCAGACACCGATCAAGAAGGTCGGCGTGCTGGGTGCCGGGATGATGGGCGCCGGCATCGCCTACGTCTCGGCCAAGGCCGGCTTCGACGTGGTGCTCAAGGATGTCAGCATCGAGGCCGCGCAGAAGGGCAAGGGCTACTCGGAGGGTCTGGAGGCCAAGGCGCTGTCGAAGGGCCGCACCACCGAGGAGAAATCCAGCGCGCTGCTCGACCGGATCACGCCGACGGCCGATGCCGCCGACTTCGCCGGTGTCGACTTCGTGATCGAGGCGGTGTTCGAGAACCAGGACCTCAAACACAAGGTGTTCAGCGAGATTGAGGACGTCGTCGAGCCCAACGCGCTGCTCGGCTCGAACACCTCCACGCTGCCGATCACCGGCCTGGCGTCCGGTGTCAAGCGGCAGGAGGACTTCATCGGGATCCACTTCTTCTCGCCGGTCGACAAGATGCCGCTGGTCGAAATCATCAAGGGCGAGAAGACCTCTGACGAGGCGTTGGCCCGGGCGTTCGACTATGTGCTGGCGATCAACAAGACCCCGATCGTGGTCAACGACAGCCGGGGCTTCTACACGTCACGGGTGATCGGCACCTTCATCAACGAGGCGATCGCGATGCTCGGCGAGGGCATCGAGCCGGCCAGCATCGAGCACGCGGGATCGCAGGCCGGGTATCCGGCCCCACCGTTGCAGCTGTCCGACGAACTCAACTTAGAACTGATGGCCAAGATCGCCGCTGCCACTCGCAACGGTGTGGAGGCGGCGGGCGGCACGTACGTGCCGCATCCGGCGGAGGCGGTCGTGACCAAGATGATCGAGCTCGGCCGGCCAAGCAAGCTGAGCGGCAAGGGATTTTACGACTACACCGACGGCAAGCGGGTCGGCTTGTGGCCCGGTCTGCGCGAGACGTTCGACTCCGGTTCGTCTCAGCCGCCGCTTCAGGACATGATCGACCGGATGTTGTTCGCCGAGGCGCTCGAGACGCAAAAGTGCCTCGACGAGGGTGTGCTGACGTCGACCGCCGACGCCAACATCGGCTCGATCATGGGCATCGGCTTCCCGCCGTGGACCGGTGGCACGGCCCAGTTCGTCGTCGGGTACCGCGGCGGCAAGGAGGGCTTCGTCGCCCGGGCCCGCGAACTGGCCGCCAAGTACGGCGACCGGTTCACCCCGCCGCCCTCGCTCACCTAATCCACGCCGGCCTCGCCCCCGCCGCCCCCAGGGGGCGCCCCGCGCCCCCGCGACACTTACACCGCGGCGGCGACATGCCGGGCCACCCCCGCCGTGGCGGCAGTTTCGCGGCTTGTCGGTGTCGAATGCGAGCGTTGTCGCATGGGAAATGCGTTCATTGGCAGCCAAGCACTCCGAAATGGCGATCTGACCAGGCACCAATTGCGCACGCAACACCGGGCGATAGGCCCCGACGTCTACGTGCCGCGGTTCACCACGGTGACCATGGCCGAGCGGGCTTATGCGGCATGGCTCTGGTCCCGCAGACGCGGGACGGTGGCAGGGCTGACCGCGGCCGCCCTGCTCGGCGCCAAGTGGGTGCACGACGACGCGGCTGTCGAGCTGATCTGGCGAAACCCGCGCCCGCCGGACGGGGTCATCACCAGAAATGAGCGCCTCGGTGTCGGCGAGACGACAGTCGTGAACGGGCTGGCGGTGACGACGCCGGCCCGCACGGCGTTCGACATCGGCCGGCATCTGCCCCGGAAATCGGCGATCGCCCGGCTTGATGCGTTGTCCAACGCGACGCGCGTTGATGCCGGCGATGTGGCGGTACTCGCCGAGCGGTATCGCGGAGCCCGTGGCCTGCGTCGGCTGCGGACGGCGATCGCGCTGATGGACGCTGGCGCACAATCCCCGAAGGAGACGTGGCTGCGGCTCCTGCTGGTCGACGCCGGTCTGCCCAGGCCCACAACGCAGATCATGGTGCACGACGGCGACTACATCGGCCTGGCCTACTTGGACCTCGGCTGGGAAGAGTTCAAAGTCGCCGCCGAGTACGACGGTGACCAGCACCGCTCGGACCGCCGCCAGTACGTTCACGACATCAGCCGATCGGAGTTGCTGTCCGACCTGGGCTGGGTCGTGGTGCGGGTGATCGCCGAAGACCACCCCGACGACATCGTTCGCCGGGTGCGAAAGGCTCTGATCTCCCGCGGTTTCCGCGACACGTAAACGGCGGCGTGGCTTACGTCTCGGGTTCCCGCCGCGCCAACAGGTGATGCCGC
>JAFAWC010000594.1 GCA_019242135.1 Mycobacteriaceae bacterium
CGCCAACACCCTGAAGCTGCGGTGGAGCCGGTCGGTCAAGGGCAGCCTGTTCGCGGCGGTCGCCCTCGGTGCCGGCGAATACCTGGCGGCCAACGCGCAGACCGCGGCCGGCCGTTCGCTGATGGTCTGGGAATACAGCAACAACGGGCGGCAGCGGTGGTGCACACGGCTGGTGCTCGGCGGCGGCTTCGCCAGCCCGCTTTTTGACAAATTCGACAACGTCTACGTCGGCCAGCCCGGCACGCTGCTGTCGTTTCCGACCACGCAGTGGGTGCGCTGGCGCCATCCGGTGATTGGGATGCCCCTGACGCCGCGCTTCCTCGCCGGCAATCAGTTGCTGGTGGTCACCCACTTGGGTCAGGTGCAGGTGGTCGACGCCCATCGCGGTGAGATGATCGGGTCGGCGGTCGACCTCGTGCAAGGCGTCGACCCCACCGACAGCGAACGCGGTCTCACCGACTGCCAGACCGCCGGCTCGCGCTGCCCGATCGCAGCCGCACCCGCCTTTTCGGCGTCGGCCGGACTGATCGTCGTCGGGGTCTGGCAGCCGAACGCGCCGGTACCGACGCTCAGCGCGCTGAAGTATCGCGACGGCGAGGGCCAGGTGCTGACGCCGCAGTGGACCACCGATGCGGTGAAAGGCGGCGTGCTGGGCAGCCCGGCGTTCTCCGATGACGGTGCGACGGTGTACGTCAACGGCCGCGACGGCACCCTGTGGGCGCTCAACGCCCAGGATGGGAAGCCGAAATGGTCAGTGCCGCTTGGATTTACACCGCAAACACCGCCGTCTGTGTCGCCACGCGGACTGATCGTGTCCGGCGGCGGCCCGGACGCCAAGCTGGTCACGATCCGCGACAGCGGTCAACACGGCGACGTGCTGTGGCGCCGCGACGACGTCAACGCGCTGTGCACCTCCGCGCTGGCCGGCGCCGACGTCGGCTACGCCGTGGTGCGCTCCGGCGACAAGGGGCTGGCACTGCTCGTGTTCCGGCCCGGCGACGGGCATACCGTCAATTCCTATCCGCTGCCGCAGGCGACCGGCTGGCCGGTTGGCATTTCCGTGGCCACCGACCGCACGGTGATCACCGCGACCAGTGACGGCCAGGTCTACGGGTTCGACGCAGGTTAACCGAGCGCGAGCATCGGCGCGACCGCCGTGCGCGGCACGTGCACGGCAAGCGCGCCGGCGGCGCTGGCCACCACCGCGCCCTGATCGAAGTAGAAGATCAGCTCGTCGTCGGTGAGCGCGAAGTTCTGGTAGGACGCCGGGTCGAGTCCGCCAGACATCGCCGCGTGAGTACCGAGCTGTTTGTCGATGTCGTTCGCCACAATGGGCTGGATCACCGGCAACGGCTTGCTGCCGGCGGTGAACAAGGTGTCGAAGCTGATCGGCTGGTGGGTGTCGAGGTTGTAGTTGAACGCCTTGTACCAGGTCAACGGGTGGGCGCCGCCCACGTTCTGGTAGATCTTCAACACCACGCTCTGGGTGCCTCCAGGCGGTCGCCCGGAACGGTATTCGTCGGAGGTGATGTCCAACGCATACGGCAGGCCCGTCGAGCCGGGCATCTGCGAGACGTTGAGGAAGCCGTCGCGCGTCTGCCTCAGGTAGTCGATCATCGGTTGGGAATCGGGGTAATCGACCGGGAAGACGATGTCGAGCAGGTAGGTGTCGGTGGCCGTGTGGACCCGGCAGTTATTGCCGTCAACCGTCCCCCCGACGTCAGCGCACGGCGACTGCGCCGATGCCACTGCGGCACCCGCCGACCCGACCAGGATCGCAGCGAACGCGAACGCGGCCACCTGAAATGAGCGTGTCATCCACCGTCCTCGGAATGTGTGAGCGCCAGGGTACAGGCGCGACTACCGCGACGGACGACAAATAAACGCCGTCGCCCGCGCACTCGATCCCGCGCCGATCCGCGTGATAACCACCGACAGCGACCGCGCTCCACGCAACCGCAACCGCTTGCGCAGCACCGCAGGGTCGACGTCAACGCCGCGCACCAGGATTTCGGCAGCGCCGCAGTCCATGTCGGCGAGCGCTTTTCGCAGGCCTCGCTCGCCGAACCGAACGTGCTCGACGACTTCGAACCCACGCGTGCCCGGCGGCAACTGATCACCCGACAGGTAGGCGATCCTCGAATCGAGTTGC
>JAFAWC010000412.1 GCA_019242135.1 Mycobacteriaceae bacterium
ACGACATCGCACACGCGGCGGGTTACACGAAAGGTGCCATCTACAAGCACTTCGCCACGAAGGAAGACCTCTTCTTGGCAGTGAGCGACCGGTACTGGCGTCGCTATTTCGACAATTTCGCGCAGGTGATGTCGACGGCGACGCAAATCGGGGCGCGCGAGCTCGAGCAGATCGCCGAGCGGTGGCGCCAACTCAGCCGTGACCGCGGCGCCGAGCACGCCGCGTTGGGACACGAGTTCACTCTTTATCTAATTCGAAACCCCGACGCCCAGGAACGGGTGGCCGCCAAGAGATCAGCGGTCGTCGAGGCGCTGGCGAAGTTCATCGTCACGGGCATCGACCGACTCGGTGGAACCCTGCTTATCCCCCCGCTGACCTTCGCCCACATACTCGTCGCCACCACCGACTCCGTGCAGTTGGTCAGCCAACTCGATGATGTGGATCTTTACAGGCCGATCGTCGAGATGTACGTGTCGGTGATCAAACTGCCCTGAGTCAGGTAGTTCTTACGCGAAGACGGCCATCGAGCAGCTGAGGGAGTCTCGGGTCGCCGCGTGGCGTGTTCTGACCTAATGACGCGACCCTGGGACCGGTACCGGTCAGCTCACAAGCTAGGTCGCAGGTAGTGATCGAGGTGCGCGGCAAATCGGTAGCACGGGGATACACCACGGTGGCCGGCTTCGTTTCGGCACAAGACAATCAGGGGTGGTACGACACCGGCGACCTGGGCTATCTCACCGAAACCGGCGACATCGCAGTCTGCGGCCGGCTCAAAGACGTCATCATCATGGCCGGCCGCAAGATTTATCCGACCGACGTTGAACGCGCCGCGGCCCGGGTGATCGGAGTACGGCCGGGCTGCACCGTCGCCGTACGGTTGGACGCCGGCCTTTCACGCGAGACGTTCGCCGTGGCGGTCGAGTCCAAGAAGTATCAGGAGCCCGCCGCGGTGCGCCGCATCGAGCGGCAGGTGGCGCACGAGGTGTTCGCCGACGTCGACGTGCGGCCCCGCAATGTGGTGGTGCTCAAGCCGGGGATGATTCCGAAGACACCGTCTGGAAAGCTCCGGCGCGCGCGCACGCATTGGCGCTTGTGAACTGATCGGCTTGTCTGGTCGAGCGGCGTAGATTGGTCGCTCGTCGGTCTGGATGGTCCCATTGCGCCTCAGCGCTTTTTGAAATGCAGCGAGGCCTCGGTTGAAACTGGCTGCTCGGCTTTGGCGCGCTTCTCAGCGCGCTTTTGCTTGAGGGACTTACCGGACTTCGTATCCTCTGCCGAGGAGACTTATCCGACATGGCCAACCCGGTCTTTTGGGGGTCTGGTTGGCCCCGACTCGTCGAGCCTACCGGCGCGGCCAGCGCTCCCGCCGATTGCCACGCATTTCTCTGTCGATCTCGAGGCAGTGACGGCCGAGGGCTGGCCGAGGGCGCCCGTGCGCTATGCTGTTGACAACGTTGGCCTCACGACAACAGATGCCAACACGTCGTGGAACGCTTCTTCATCTCACCGGCGCCGGCCCGAACGCGGGGCTGGAGCACCGAGTTCGGATGTACGTGCATCCAGCACTGCTCGTCTCGCGGCGATCGATTTTGCCCACCGGCAATCTCGCCATCTTGTGCTGATCGACCGCGCGCCGATCTCGTCGCGACGACCAGGCACACCCGATGCCCGAAAGGCACCGAAAAGTGACTACCGACAAAACCTTCGCCGATCTCGGCGTGCGCGCACCACTCGTCAGCGTGCTCGCCGCGCGCGGCATCACGCGCCCGTTCCCTATTCAGGTCGCAACCCTGCCCGATACCCTCGCCGGCCGTGATGTTCTCGGCCGCGGCAAGACAGGCAGCGGAAAGACGCTTGCCTTCTCGATTCCGCTAGCCAGCCGGCTCTCCGAAAACAACCGGCACCCCTTGCGGCCGTCGGGTTTGGTGCTGGCACCCACCCGTGAGCTGGCGACCCAGATCACCGCAACGCTGGAACCGCTGGCAGCCGTCTACGACCTGCGCGTCGCCACAATCTTCGGTGGCGTGCCCCAAACCCGGCAGGTGTCCGCACTGCGATCGGGCATCGATATCGTGGTGGCCTGCCCAGGTCGGCTTGAGGACCTGATGAAGCAGGGCCTGATCAGCCTCGAAGCCATCGAGATCACGGTGATCGACGAAGCGGATCACATGGCCGATTTAGGTTTTCTGCCCGGCGTCACCAGGATCCTGGCCGCCACACCGACCGGTGGACAGCGGCTGCTGTTCTCCGCGACCCTCGACAACGGCGTCGCCAAACTTGTCGACCGGTTCCTCCGCAACGAGGTGTTGCACTCGGTCGATGGGCAAGACTCGCCGGTGT
>JAFAWC010000659.1 GCA_019242135.1 Mycobacteriaceae bacterium
TCGGTGGGCCGAAACAGTGCTCGCTGACCGTTAGGGCGCCAGAACGCCTTCATGCCCTCGAAAATCGTCTGGCCGTAATGCAACGCCATGGTGGCCGGGTGAAGCGAAAACGCGGTGAGCGGCCCCACCTTCGCGTCGTGCCAGCCCCTCTCGGCAGACCAGCGCACCGTCACCATGTGGTCGGAGAAGACGTCGCCGAAGCCGGGCGTCGCGAGCAGCTCCTCTCGCCGCTCGGCTGAGATCGGCTGGGCATGCTGCCGGGCAAAGTCCAGCGCGGCAACATCATTCATACGAGCTCTGCTTTCCGAACTTTTTCGAAACGTCTGAGCGCACGGTCGACCAACGGCCCGGACATCCCGGTGTAGGCCGAGGAATCGAACAGCCTGTCCACGTCGCGGCCGGCCACGCCGGTCCCTTCCAGTGCGGCGGTGAGCAGGTCAGCGAGGTCGGCGCCGTCTCGCTCGGCCGCCGAAGTCAACTCGGCCAGTAGACGTTTGGCGTCAGCCTTGCCGAGTAGAGGGGCCAGAACCGCGTTGACGCGCTCGGAGACGATGGCGCCGCGGGTCAGCCGCAGGTTCGCTGCCATCGCCTCGGGCGAGACCCGAAGCGTTGCCGCGAGGCGAGCGGCGTTGGCGGCCGCACCGGCACCGATGCGCAGGCACTCCCGCAGCGGTTGCCACTCGGCATGCCACCCACCCGAGGACCGCTCGTCCTCCACGGACATGGAACCGAACAGCACGAGGGCGATCGGTGGCAGCTGCCGGGCAGCGGTCGCGATGAGGATCGAAAACACGGGATTGTGCTTCTGCGGCATGGCCGAAGACGCCCCCCGGCCCGGTGCCTGCTCCTCGGCGACCTCCCCGATTTCGGTCCGGGTGAGCACGAGGACGTCGGCGGCCAGCTTGCCGAGCGCACCGGTCGTGACCATCAGACTCGCGGCGACGTCGGCCAGGGGGGTGCGGACCCCGTGCCAGGGCAGGTCGGGCTCGGCCAGCCCGAGGCGGCTGGCCACCAACGCCGGCAAGCGCATCGTCGCGCCGACCGGGTCGGCCGTGTCGAGCGCGTACTGGTGATAGGCCGCGAGCGTGCCCGCCGCGCCGCCCAGCGAGACCGGCAGTGCTGCTCGGGTCCGGCGCACCCGCTCCACGGCGTCGAGCACCAGATGCAACCAGGTGGCCGCCTTCAGCCCGAAGGTGACCGGCACGGCGTGCTGGGTCAGGGTGCGCCCGGCCATCGGTGTGTCCCGATACCGCCCGGCGAGTCCGGTGAGGCTGTCCGCGCATGACAGCAGGTCGTTCGCGATGCGGTCCAATGTCGCCGAGCACAGCAGCATCAGCGCCGTGTCCAGGATGTCTTGGCTGGTGCTGCCGCGGTGCACATACTCGGCAGCGGAGGCGTCGACAGACCGGACCGCGGCCGTGAGCTGCTCGACGAAGGCCACGACGGGGTTTGCCGTCTCCCGCACTCCGGCGGCCACCACCGCGAGGTCGATGCGAGAGGACACGGCGGCGGTTCTGATGGCCGTCGCCGCGGCCGCCGGGATCACGCCCAGCTCGGCTTGCGACTCGGCCAGCGCGACTTCCGTCGCGAGCATGGCTGTCAGCAATGCGTGGTCGTCAACGAGCTCAGCCGCGCCGGTCATCGCCCACGCGGGCGCCAGAATTCCGTAGTCCGACACGATCATGCCGATCTCTCGGTCAGTTGGTCGCCGCGATCGACGGCCAGGAGCAGCAGTCGCCGATGCTCCGCAGCGATGCTCAGACAGGAGCGGGCGATGGCGTCCGCGTCACCGAGGATCACAGAGTTGACGCCGGGGCGGATGCCCGCCGCGGTCACCCAGTGCACCGACTCGGTGGGCACGCCGAACGCGAAGCGCCGCGGGTGCGCGCGATCCGCAGCGTCGATCAGGCGGTAGGGACGCCGAGTAACTGCGACACCGCCGGCGACGTAATGACCACCGCCGCGGATCGGAATGCGGTACGGCCGGCACTCGCCCCGATCCCGCAGCGTGCGCAGCAGCGGGTCGGTCGTCCGGTGCAGGTCGGTCTCCGGCAGGCGCGCTTCGATCAGCGTTGCGGCCCGCACGGTGAGGTCCGGACAGGCTTCGGAGTGCGCGACGAAGCGTCCGTCTGAGCACTCGACGCGCACGTCCGGGCCGAGCACTTCGAGCACACCCGCATCCATGAGGGCGCAGAACTGCTCGATGCGTTCGGCGGGCGGCCCAATCGACAGATGGGCGTTCAACGGCATATACCAGCGCTGCAGTTCGTCGCGGTAGGAGTCGCCGGACAAGCCACCGTGGTCCACGAGCAACCGGATCTCGTTGCGCAGGTCGCGCAGGACGTCCAAGGCGGCCTTGCGCGGACCGGCCACGTTCCCCTTGCCGGCCTCCTGGACTTCAGAGTCCAGATACGACCGCAGCCAGCTGCGGAACCGTCGGGTCGATGAGACGTCGT
>JAFAWC010000078.1 GCA_019242135.1 Mycobacteriaceae bacterium
TTTGGTGCCAGTCATCTGCGATTGAGCCTTTCGGTAATCAGACCTTCTCGCAGGTGAATTGGCACACGTCGGTATAGCCGTTGCGGAAGAGGTCGGCGCATCCGGTCAGGTATTTCATGTAGCGCTCATAGACCTCGTTGGAGGTGATCGCGATGGCTTCGTCCCTCTTGGACTCGAGGTTGGCCGCCCAGGTGTCCAGGGTGCGGGCGTAGTGCGGGCGCAGCGGTTGGACGCGGGTGACGTTGAATCCCGCCTTGGCGGCGTGCTCCTCGACCTGCGCGACCAGCGGCAGACGACCACCGGGAAAAATCTCGTCGAGGATGAACTTGATGAAGCGCACTCGCGACATCGTCAGCGGCAGCTTGCGTTCCTGGATCTGTTCGTCGCTCGGGATCACGATCGTGTGCAGCAACATGATGCCGTCGTCAGGCAGCAGCGCATAGGTCTTCTGGAAGTAGTCGTCGTATTTGCCGAAACCGAAATGCTCGAAGGCACCGATCGACACGATGCGATCTACCGGCTCGTCGTAGTCCTCCCAGGGCTGCAACCGCACCTCTTTGCTACGCGCGCTTTTGGCTGCCGCGAACAGGCGCTCGATATGTGCTTTCTGGTTGTGGGAGAGGGTCAGCCCGATGACATTGACGTCGTACTTCTCCATCGCCCGCATCATCGTGGAGCCCCACCCGCAGCCAATGTCGAGTAGCGTCATGCCCGGCTGCAGGTTCAGTTTGCCGAGCGCGAGGTCGATCTTGGCGATCTGCGCCTCCTGCAACGTCATGTCGTCGCGTTCGAAGTACGCGCAGCTGTAGGTCTGAGTGGGGTCTTGCCAGAGCCGGAAAAACTCGTTGGACAGGTCGTAATGCGCCTGGACCTGTGTAGTGTCCGAGCCGCGAGCGGTCGAGGCCGATGCGGCTAACCACTTCGACTGAGCGTGCGCCGCTGCTCCGCTTGACGTGTTTGCCATGATCTGTCCTTTACGTTCGGATGCAGGCGAAATCCGGTCTTTGAAATGAGGTTCCTCGACATTCCCCGTACCCGCGGTGCCACGAGACTACAACGCCGGAGTCGGCAGGAGTGGGACCGGTCAATGGCGTGGTGGGGGACGGTTCGGCGGGTCGATCAGGTCGCGGAAACTTTCCACGCGGTGCGCAGCGGCACCCACGGCCCGGACGCGATCGGTCAACGCGTTATCGGATGTCACCACGCAAATATCCTGAGGTCGGGCGTCGTCGCGTATCAGCCGGACGATCTCGTCGTCGGCGGAGTCTGGGGCCGCTTTGGCCGGGTGGGCGACCCGAATGACCGACGAATGGATAGCGGGCGTCGGCGGCCGCTCGAAGACCACGGTGACCTCGTCGTCAGGTTGGACCGATGCCCACTGTTCGAGCCGATCCACCAGCGCGACCATCGCTTGCTGACGATCCCTCCACCAGCCGTCCGGACGGGTCCCGATGACGTTCATGCCGTCGACGATCCAGCGCATGAACAGACGGTACGGCGAGTGGGTACGCCTATAGGCGTACGAATGTCTTCGAATGTCCGTCAGAAGGGAGTGCTGCTTTGACCACGGTTCCGAGGATTGCACTAAACGACGGGGCGCTTATTCCGCAGCTGGGCTTCGGCGTGTTTCAGATTGAGCCGTCAGAGACCGCCGACGCGGTCAGGACCGCGCTGGACACCGGCTACCGCCACATCGACACCGCGCAGATGTACCAGAACGAGCGCGGTGTCGGGCAGGGCATCCGCGACGCCGGTATCGACCGCGCGGACGTCTACATCACCAGCAAGCTCAACAATGGATTTCACCGGCCCGATGATGCGCGCCGCGCATTCGACGAAACACTGACGGCGCTGGGTTCCGACTACGTCGACCTGTTCCTTATCCACTGGCCGCTGCCGACGCTGTACGACGGCGACTTCGTGTCGACCTGGCAGACCCTCGAGGGGTTCAAGAGCGATGGGCGGGCCCGCAGCATCGGGGTGTCGAACTTTCAGATCGAACACCTGCAGCGGCTCCTTGAAAAGACCGACACCACGCCCGCGGTCAACCAGATCGAGGTACACCCGTACTTCACCAACGACGCGGTCCGCGCCTATGGCGCCCAACACGGCATCGCGACCGAGGCGTGGTCGCCGCTCGCGCGGGGCAAGGTCGTCGGTGACCCGGTCGTGCGGCGCGTCGCCGAAGCGGCCGGTAAGACCCCGGCCCAAGTGGTGCTGCGCTGGCATATCCAGCGGGGCGATATTGTGTTCCCGAAATCGGTGACACCACAGCGGATCCGGGAGAACTTCGAGCTGTTCGACTTTGAATTGCCCGAATCGGACATCGACGCGCTGACGGCGCTGGACACGGGTGAGGCAGGCCGGACCGGTCCGAATCCGGATCAGTTCGACTACATCCCCGACTAGATTCCGGCTTGCAGCGTGTCGGCGGCGCGGCCGTGCGCTGGCAGAATCGTCACCGGTGGACGACTACTGGAACCACAACACCGCCTATCACGGTTGGCTAGTCGATATCGCGGCCCGGCATCACGGCGACGTACTGGATGTGGGCTGTGGTGACGGGCTGCTGGCGCAGCGGCTGGCTGCAGTGTCACACCGCGTCATTGGAGTCGACCCTGATCCCGGGGCGGTCCAGCGCGCGCAGCGCCGACTGCAATCGACGGCGAACGCATCGGCCCAACAGGTGCGCTTCGAAGACTTCACCGCACCCGAGCACAGCTTTGATGTTGTCACGTTTGTGGCGAGCATTCATCATCAACGGCTGCCCGAAGCGCTGGGCAAGGCGCGCCAACTGCTTAGGGCCGGTGGTGAACTGGCCGTGGTCGGAGTCGCCGCCAACAACAGCATCGTCGACTGGACATGGGAGGTGCTGCGCACGCCCGCCGCGCGGATAGGGTCGTGGCTTCACCGTGAAACGCGAGACGTCGGCCTGAGGGTGACCGACCCACGCGAAAACATCGGTCAGATTCGTCGGGTGGCCGCCGAGGTGATGCCTCACGCCGTCATCCGGCGCGGCCTGTACTACCGGTATCGTTTGCACTGGCGAAACGATTAGCCTGGTGCGGTTTTGCGCCTACTTTGGATGGCGGAGGAATTCGGTGAGTACCTCGGCCATCGCTGGGATCGCCTCTCGCGCAATGACTTCGTAGCCGTGGGTGCTCAGCGTGGGAAGGCACAGCAGCCCTGCGCGCGGCGAGAGTCCGCTCGCCTTCGCGTGCGACGCGTCGGATTCGAACGCGCCCAGCACAGCGGCTTGCGGGGACAGGCCGAGTCCGGTGGCGATGTCCATCAGCCGGTCGGCGACGTCCTTGTCGTAGACGCACTCGGCGTCGCTGTAAGCGACGATCGGCCCGCCGCTGACGGTGGTGGAGTACTCCGCCTCGGTCGGACCCACCTCGAGCGCGAGGGTGAGCTCGCCTGGAAGCGTCCGGCTGGCATACGAGCCTCCCACGCCGCCGATTTCCTCGTTGGTCGTGAACACGAGGTACACATCACCTGCCGGGCGACCTGCCGTGGCCAGCAGCTGCGCCGCCTGCAACAGGGCGGTCACCGACGCACGGTCGTCCATGAAGTAGCACCCGAGATAGTCGCCGACCTCGACCAGCGCCCGCTTGCTTCGATCCACGCAGACCCGGGTGCCCGGCCCGACACCGGCGGCGGTCAACTCCTCTGCGGTGCGGCCGGTGAAGACGTAGACGTGCATCCAATCCAGGGACTTGTCTCCCCCGTCCGGTTTGGTCTCCCAGATCCGTGGGCTTTCCTTCGTCGTGTGCTCCGAGCCGAGCGCCAGCACCCCGATCAGGGTCTGCCGGTCGCCGAGCACGGCGACCGGGCCGAGCCCGAAGTTGGCCGGATACATCGTGCCCAATTGTGTGAGGTGCAGGGTGGCGTCGGACTCCACCCGCTTGACGAGCATCGACAACTCGTCCATGTGAGCCATTACCCGCGTCGCGGGGGCACCGTCATCGCCGTGGATCAGGCCGACGAGGTTGCCCGCCTCATCCACCCACATCTCGTCGACGAAGGGCTCGAGCTCGCGTCGGCAGAGGTCGCGCACCGCGTTCTCCTGGCCGCACGGCCCATACGTCCACAGCAGCTCCTGCAAGAGATCCCGGCGCAGGCCGGGTTTCTCGTCGGTCATAGCGGCCCTTCTCAGCTCCGGCTTCGGCTTCAGCTTGGGGTTGGGCTTGGGCTTGGGGGCGCGGTGGCGTCGGTCGCCTGGGCGGTGCGAGCGCCCGACCCGCGGCCCAGCGCGACGGTGCCTGCCGCCATTGCCAGAATCGCTATCGGAAGCGCCAGCGCGGCCGGGCCCCGCACCGACAGGTGCTCACCGAGCACGACCACCCCCAGCAGCACCGCTACGACCGGCTCACCGACCAGCATCAGCGGTACCGAGGCCTGTAAATCGCCGGCGTGAAACGCGGACTGCTGCAGCACGGTGACCGCGACCGCCAGCGCGACCAGCAGATACGGGGCAGGCTCGGTCAACAGTCCATGCCATCCGGCCACGGCGAAGCGGTGCGTGCACACCTTGGTCAACACGGCGATCATGCCGAGCAAGACCGCCACCGCGACCGCGAGCAGCATGGCGCGTACGCGCCCCACCGTGCGGCGCGCAGCGGCGACGCAACCGAAGAGCACCGGCACGACGATCGACAACGCCAACGTCCACGCCGGTATCGGCGGTCGGTAATGGCCGGCCCGCGGTTGGCCGACGAGCACGAAAATCGCCAGCCCGGCCGTGAGCAACGCCGCCCAGCTCCATTGAGTCCACCCGATGCGCGTGTGGCAAAGCCGTGCGCTCAGCGGTAGGGCGAACAACAGCGATGACACCAGCAGCGGCTGCACGAGCAGCAACGATCCGTGCGCCAGGGCCAGGGCCTGGAAAACGTAACCGCCGATCGCGGCCAAAGTCCCTCCCCACCAGGAAGAGTCGCGTACCAGGCTGGCCACCATCACACCGGGGGCGCCGTCCGTGTGAACGCGTTGGGCGGCTTGCTGCCGCACGACTATGCCCACCGCGGCCCAGAACGCCGCAAGCAGCGCCGACCCGATCGCCATCGCGTGCGTCGCCAGCCAGTCCA
>JAFAWC010000205.1 GCA_019242135.1 Mycobacteriaceae bacterium
CGGTCCAGCGGCCCCGGCGGCCAGTCGGTGAACACCACCGACTCGGCGGTTCGACTCACGCACATCCCGACCGGTATCGTGGTCACTTGCCAGAACGAGAAGTCGCAGCTGCAGAACAAGGTTTCGGCGATGCGCGTGCTCCAGGCAAAATTGCTGGAACGCAAGCGGTTAGAGGAACGTGCCGAGCTGGATGCGCTGAAGGGCGACGGCGGCAGTTCGTGGGGAAACCAGATGCGCTCCTACGTGCTGCAGCCGTACCAGATGGTCAAGGACCTTCGCACCGACTACGAAGTCGGCAACCCGGCTGCGGTACTCGACGGAGACATCGACGGATTCCTCGAGGCAGGAATCCGGTGGCGCAACAGAAGAAATGACGAATAACAGTTACGCGGTGCTAGCCCTAGCCGATCAGTGGCACGGTTTTTGGCGCGGCCAGATCGGCGAGTGGATCATCACCCGGGGCTTGCGGATCGCGATGTGGTTGATTGCGTCGCTGCTGCTGGCGCGGCTGATCAACTGGTTGGCGCAGAGGATCACGAGTCGGCTCGACGAGGGTTTTCGGGAAAGTGACGCACTGGTGCGTCCGGAGGCCACCAAGCACCGCCAGGCGGTGGCGTCGGTGATTTCCTGGGTGTCAATCGCGATTCTCTACGTGGTGGTCGTCGTCGAAATCATCGACATTCTTCAGGTTCCGATCGCGTCGTTGGTGGCGCCCGCGGCCGTGCTGGGCGCGGCGCTGGGCTTCGGGGCGCAGCGGATCGTCCAGGACCTGCTGAGCGGCTTCTTCATCATCACCGAGCGCCAATACGGGTTCGGCGACTTGGTTCAGCTCACCGTGAGCGGTGTCGCCAGGGATGCGACCGGCACGGTTGAAGATGTCACGCTGCGGGTCACCAAATTACGGTCGAGCGAGGGCGAGGTGTTCACGATCCCGAACGGGCAGATCGTGAAGTCGGTCAACCTCTCGAAGGACTGGGCTCGAGCGGTCGTCGACATTCCCGTGCCCGTCACCGCCGACCTGAACCAGGTCAACGACGTGCTTCACGACGTGTGCAACAGCGCCATGCAGGATGTTGCGCTCAAGGACCTGCTGCTGGACGCGCCGTCGCTGATGGGCGTGGAAAGCATCGAGCCCGAGAACGTCACGCTGCGCATGGTCGCGCGAACGTTGCCCGGCAAGCAGTTCGAGGTCGGCCGACGGCTGCGGGTGCTCGTGGTACGGGATCTGAGCCGCGCCGGCATCGTCACACCCAGCGAGAATGCACCGATGGTCGGTGCGATCCCCTCGGGGGCCGGCGCCACTGGCGCAGAGGAGGCCCATATCAAGGAACAGTCGCGATGACCCGGGACGATCGCGGCTGGCCCAAGTACCTGCTGGGCGGCAAGGTCCGGACCTCGACGGTCGGGCTGATCCTGGCGTTTTTGCTGGTGTGGTGGCTCTACCAGGAGTACAAACCCGCACCACCGCCGGCGCCGGCCCCGGCCACCGAAGTGGTGCCGTCCGGCTTCCTGCCCGACCCGAACTACACCTGGGTGCCGCGGACCGACGTGCAGCAACCGCGCAGGACCACGACGAGCACCACCCCGACCACCAGCACACCCACGACATCTGCGACTCCGACTCCGACTCCGACCGAATCGACCAGCCCGACGGAAACCACGACCACGGGTTCGCCCGCACCTGCGTCGCCGGGGCCGACGCCGGGGATGCCGGCGTCGCCCGGTCCGGCGCCCGGACCATCGCTGCCGCCGCCGCGCTGATCACGGCCTGTTTCGAGCCCCGCTACACTGGCGTGCCGTGATGATCACCCTGGACAAGGTCAGTAAGCAGTACAAGTCGTCCGCCCGACCAGCGCTCGAGAACATCAGCCTCAAGGTGGACAAGGGTGAGTTCGTTTTCCTCATCGGGCCGTCCGGCTCGGGCAAGTCGACGTTCATGCGACTGCTGCTGGCCGAGGAGAAACCCACCAGGGGCGACATCCAGGTGTCGAAGTTCCGTGTCAACCATCTGCACGGCCGAAACATTCCGCACTTGCGGCAGGTGATCGGGTGCGTGTTCCAGGACTTCCGGCTGCTGCAGCAGAAGACGGTGTACGAGAATGTCGCGTTCGCGCTGGAGGTGATCGGCAGGCGGGCCGACGTGATCAAGCGGGTGGTGCCTGACGTGCTCGAAATGGTGGCGCTCTCTGGGAAGGCGAACCGGCTGCCACACGAGCTGTCCGGCGGTGAACAGCAGCGGGTGGCGATGGCCCGGGCGTTCGTGAACCGCCCGTTGGTGCTGCTGGCAGACGAACCGACCGGCAACCTCGACCCCGAGACGAGCAAGGACATCGTGGACCTGCTCGAACGAATCAACCGGACCGGCACCACGGTCGTGATGGCTACCCACGACCACCACATCGTGGACTCGATGCGCCAGCGAGTGATCGAACTCGACATGGGCAAGCTGGTGCGTGACGAACAGCGCGGCGTTTACGGGATGGATCGCTAAGTGCGTTTCCGATTTCTGCTCAACGAAATCTGGACCGGTTTTCGTCGCAACGTGACGATGACGATCGCGATGATCCTGACGACCGCGATCTCGATCGGCTTGTTCGGCGGCGCGCTGTTGGTGTGGCGGTTGGCCGTTGAGTCCAGCAACATCTACCTGAGCCGGGTGGAGTCGCAGGTGTTCCTGACGCCCGACGTCTCGGCCAACGACCCGGGCTGCAACGCAAACCCGTGTAAGGCGCTGTGGGATCTGCTGGAGAGCCGCAAGGACGTGGAATCGGTCCGCTACCTCAACCGCGACCAGGCCTACCAGGATGCCATCCGCCGGATCCCGCAGTTCAAAGACGTTGCAAGCAAAGACGCATTTCCGGCGTCGTTCATCGTCAAGCTCGCGAATCCGGACAAGGACCAGGAATTCCGCGCGTCGATGATCGCTCAGCCCGGGGTACGCGATGTGCTGAATCAGAAGGCCCTGATCGACCGGCTGTTCGCCGTGCTCTACGGCCTTCGGGACGCGGCGTTCGCGGTGGCCGTGGTG
>JAFAWC010000215.1 GCA_019242135.1 Mycobacteriaceae bacterium
CTCGGCCTGCTGGCGGCGGCCAGCAAGGCGTATGCCGCGACGATCCGGCTGGGGCAGGCCACCACCACCGACGACGCCGACGGCGAGATCGTGTCCATTACCCCCGCCGAGGGCGTAACTGCGGCTCGCATCGAGCGGGCCGTCGCCGAGCTGCGCGGCGAGATCCTGCAGGTCCCGTCGGCAGTCAGCGCGGTCAAGGTGGGGGGTAAACGGGCATACCGGTTGGTTCGCGAGGGTCAGACGGTCGACCTGGCTGCTCGCATGGTGCGGATCGAGCGCTTCGACGTGCTCGCAATCCGTTGGGCAGGCGGGCATGTGGATGTCGACGTCGAGGTGGACTGTTCGTCGGGCACCTACATCCGCGCGCTCTCCCGCGACCTGGGGGCCGCGTTGGCGGTGGGCGGACATCTCACCGCGCTGCGTCGCACCCGGGTCGGTCGATTCGGGCTGACCGAGGCGTTAACAATCGACGAGCTGGCCGCCGCGCCCCGGTTGTCCTACTCACTTGACCGCGCGTGCCTGCTGAGCTTCGCCCGCCGGGATCTCACCGCCGATGAAGCCATCGCGGCCAGCCACGGCCGCGCTCTGGCAGCCGCGGGCATCGACGGGCTCTACGCGGCCGCCGCACCTGACGGCCGCGTCATCGCGTTACTGCGCGACGCGGGTGAGCGCACGACATCTGACGTGGTGCTGCGGCCAGCCACGCTGGAAAATTGCTGATCAGCAGGGCACGACCCAAATAGACTCCGCTGCAGGACTTCCCAGTTCCACAGTATGTGCCGCGGAGCTTTCGTGATCGTCGCCGATCGCCACCGATACGGTGCCGGCGAAGTCACGCCGGGTCAACACCGTCAGATGCGAATCCAGCGCAATGCCGACGGTATCGAAGTAGCGCAACATCTCCGGGTCGGCGTCGGAGATGCGGGCCACTGAGCCGTGCTCACCGTCGGCGCAGGTGGACAGCTGCCGGGCGGGGGGTGTTGGCACCTGGCCGTCGAGGGTGGGTATCGGGTCCCCGTGCGGGTCGCGTTGGGGGTGGCCAAGTTTGGTGTCGATCCGCGACAGCATCAGATCGCTGACAGCATGCTCGAGAACCTCGGCTTCGTCGTGCACCTCATCCCAGCGATAGCCCAGCATCTGAACCAAGAACGTTTCCAGCAGCCGGTGTCGCCGGACCACCGAGACCGCGGCGCGGCGCCCGCGCTCGGTCAGCGTCACCGCTCCGTACTTCTCGTGGGCGACCAATCCCTGGTCGGCGAGTTTGCGTATCGACTCCGACGCGGTGCTGGCCGAGACGCCGATGCGCTCGGCCAGCATTTTGGTGCTCACCTTCTCGCCGGACCACTCCTGGGCGTTCCAGATCACCTTGAGATAGTCCTGCGCCACCGACGTCAGTCCACGCGCGTCGTCGGCGGAAGTCACAGGTGAAAGTTTATGCACTTCATGCGCGGTGACGCTGGGTTTGCTCTTCGCGACAGGACCTCCCCGGGAGCTCTGTCGTACGCTTGCGGCTGTGCAGCGCTGGCGCGGCCAGGACGACATACCCACCGACTGGGGCAGGTGTGTCCTGACGATCGGTGTATTCGATGGCGTGCACCGGGGCCACCAGGAGTTGATCGCGAGCGCCGTGAAATCCGGCCGCGAGCGCGCGGTGCCAACGGTGCTGATGACATTCGACCCGCACCCGATGGAAGTGGTGCATCCCGGAAGTCACCCGGCGCAACTGACTACGCTGACCCGGCGCGCCGAACTCGTCGAAGAACTCGGCATCGACGTGTTCTTGGTGGTGCCGTTCACAGCGGAGTTCATGAAACTCACGCCCGACCGCTACATCCATGAACTGCTGGTCGAGCATCTGCATGTGGTCGAGGTCGTCGTTGGGGAGAACTTCACGTTCGGCAAAAAGGCGGCGGGCAACGTCGACTCACTGCGCCACGCGGGCGCACGGTTCGGTTTCGCGGCGCGGGCGATGCGGCTGGTCGCCGAACACCACGACCACGAGACCGTGACCTTCTCGTCCACCTACATCCGGTCCTGCGTGGATGCCGGTGACGTGGTGGCCGCCGAGGAGGCATTGGGCCGACCGCACCGGGTGGAGGGCGTGGTGGTGCGCGGCGACGGCCGCGGGCATGTGTTGGGTTTCCCGACCGCCAACGTCGCGCCGCCGATGTTTTCGGCCATCCCCGCCGACGGCGTCTACGCGGCCTGGTTCACCGTCCTCGGCCAGGGCCCGGTGGTCGGAACGGTCGTGCCGGGGGAGCGGTACCAGGCGGCCGTTTCCGTGGGCACAAACCCAACATTCTCCGGACGCACCCGCACCGTCGAGGCGTACGTGCTGGACACCTCGGCCGACCTGTACGGTCAGCACGTCGCGGTCGACTTCGTCGCCCGGATCCGCGGGCAGCGCAAGTTCGCCGAGATCGACGACCTGATTGCGGCGATGCAGACCGATACCGAACGGGCCCGCACGATTCTGCTCGCCCAGTGATCTGCTGATAAACTCGCCGCCGACATGGCGACGCGCTGCTGTCCGCGGTGGCCGCGCCTGACTGCCCTTGATCGCGGAACCGAAGCATGGAGTCAATTCGTGGCGCTAAATGCCGAACAGAAGAAGGAAATCCTGGCCCAGTACGGCCTGCACGGGACCGACACAGGGTCGCCGGAGGCGCAGATCGCGCTGCTGACCAAGCGCATCAACGACCTGACGGAGCACCTCAAGGTGCACAAGCATGACCACCATTCCCGGCGCGGGTTGCTGCTGCTCGTCGGCCGCCGGCGCCGACTCGGCAAGTACCTCTCCGAGATCGACGTGGAGCGGTACCGCTCGCTGATCGACCGGCTGGGCATGCGCCGCTGACAGGCCCTGGCAGGTTTGCTGCCGGTCGATTCCGAGTGGCCGGGACCGCGATAGCGCTTCTCGACTCGGAAAACGGGTTGCGAACGGCGCCGGTGTAGAGTAATGGCGTTCCGAGCCAGCCGGCTCGGACTCGCATGTCACGACAGTGGCCAGCCTGCGATCGGGCGGTCTTCGGTAGTGGCGGCCGGGCGCTCTCCGGCCGCTTCGATCGACGGCCGTAGCGCATCCAGGCCGATGCCGTTCAGGTTGTTCGCCACTGCTGAGGATTGCGACAACCGAACCATGAAAGGCCTCCGGACTGTTATGTCTGTAGCTGAAATCGACGAGGGCGTTTTCGAATCCACCGCCACGATCGACAACGGGAGCCTGGGCACCCGCACCATCCGTTTCGAAACCGGCCGGCTGGCCCAGCAGGCCGCCGGCGCCGTGGTCGCCTACCTCGACGAGGAGACCATGCTGCTCTCGGCGACCACCGCGAGCAAGTCCCCGAAGGAG
Organism: Mycobacteriaceae bacterium; assembly: GCA_019242135.1. Classification (GTDB taxonomy): domain Bacteria; phylum Actinomycetota; class Actinomycetes; order Mycobacteriales; family Mycobacteriaceae; genus Mycobacterium. The sequence continues at coordinate 3,353 of JAFAWC010000215.1, forward strand.
CACTTCGACTTCTTCCCCCTGACCGTCGATGTCGAAGAGCGGATGTACGCCGCCGGTCGCATTCCCGGCTCGTTCTTCCGCCGCGAGGGACGCCCGTCCACCGACGCGATCCTGACCTGCCGGCTCATCGACCGTCCACTGCGCCCGTCGTTCGTCGACGGCCTTCGCAACGAGGTCCAGGTCGTCGTGACGATCCTGTCCCTCGACCCCGACGAGCTCTACGACGTGCTGGCGATCAACGCCGCGTCAGCGTCCACCCAACTGGCCGGCCTGCCCTTTTCCGGCCCGGTCGGCGGCGCGCGGGTCGCGCTCATCGACGGCACGTGGGTGGCGTTCCCGACGGTCGCCCAGCTCGAGCGGGCGGTTTTCGACATGGTCGTCGCGGGCCGCATGGTAGGAGGGGACGGGGATGGCGATATTGCCATCATGATGGTCGAGGCCGAGGCCACCGAGAACGTCGTCGAGCTGGTGACGGCCGGATCGCAGGCACCGACCGAGGCCGTGGTGGCCGAGGGCCTCGAGGCGGCCAAGCCGTTCATCAAAGCGCTGTGCGTTGCTCAGCAGGAGCTCGCCGACCGGGCGGCCAAGGAGACCGCCGAGTATCCGGTGTTCCCGGACTACGGCGACGACGTGTACTACTCGGTGGCGTCGGTGGTCACCGACGAGCTCACCAAGGCACTGACGATCCCCGGCAAGACCGAGCGCAACGAGCGCACCGAACAGATCCGGGCCGACGTGCTCGACCGGCTCGCCGAGACCTACGCCGGCCGCGAGAAAGAGATCTCCGCCGCGTTCCGGGCATTGACGAAAAAGCTTGTGCGGCAGCGTATTTTGACCGACCACTTCCGTATCGACGGGCGCGGTATCACCGACATCCGCGCGCTGTCAGCCGAGGTGTCGGTGGTGCCGCGTGCGCACGGCAGCGCGCTGTTCGAGCGCGGTGAGACCCAGATTCTGGGGGTGACCACGCTGGACATGATCAAGATGGCCCAGCAGATCGACTCGCTGGGCCCGGAGACCTCCAAGCGCTACATGCACCACTACAACTTCCCGCCGTTCTCCACCGGAGAGACCGGCCGGGTCGGGTCGCCGAAGCGGCGCGAGATCGGCCACGGCGCGCTCGCCGAGCGCGCGCTGATACCGGTGCTGCCCAGCGTCGAGGAGTTCCCGTACGCGATCCGGCAGGTGTCCGAGGCCCTGGGATCCAACGGGTCGACCTCGATGGGGTCGGTGTGCGCGTCCACACTTGCGCTGCTGAATGCCGGCGTGCCGCTCAAGGCGCCGGTGGCCGGCATCGCGATGGGCCTGGTCTCCGATGACGTGGAAACGGAGACGGCCGACGGAATTGTTCTCGAGCGGCGGTTCGTCGCGCTGACCGACATCCTCGGGGCCGAGGACGCGTTCGGGGACATGGACTTCAAGGTCGCCGGCACGAAGAACTTCGTCACCGCGCTGCAGCTCGACACCAAGCTCGACGGGATTCCGTCGCAGGTGCTGGCAAACGCGTTATCGCAGGCCAAAGACGCGCGACTGACCATTCTCGAGGTGATGGCGGAGGCCATCGAGTCGCCCGACGAGATGAGCCCGTACGCACCGCGGGTCACCACGATCAAGGTCCCGGTGGACAAGATCGGCGAGGTGATCGGGCCCAAGGGCAAGGTGATCAACGGGATCACGGAGGAAACCGGAGCCCAGATCTCCATCGAGGACGACGGCACGGTGTTCGTCGGCGCGACCGACGGTGCGTCGGCGCAGGCCGCGATCGACCGGATCAACGCGATCGCCAACCCGCAGCTGCCCAAGGTCGGGGAGCGGTTCCTCGGCACCGTCGTCAAGACCACCGACTTCGGTGCGTTCGTGTCGCTGCTGCCCGGACGCGACGGCCTGGTGCACATCTCCAAGCTGGGCAAGGGCAAGCGCATCGCGCGCGTCGAGGACGTCGTCAAGGTGGGCGACAAGCTGCGCGTGGAGATCGCCGACATCGACAACCGGGGCAAGATCTCGCTGATCCTTGTCGCCGAAGAAGATACAGCGGAGCCATCTGTTGCCTCTCCCGCACCGGCGGATGCCGCGCACACCGGCCCCTGAGCTGCGTCGCGGTGTCCGCGGCGGCGATGCGGCCACGGCGCTGCGGCGCACCGTCGTCGCCGGTGGCCTGAGGGTGGTCACAGAACGGGTTCCGGGTGTGCGCTCGGCGTCGGTCGGGGTGTGGGTCGGCGTGGGCTCGCGCGATGAAGGACCCAGTGTGGCGGGCGCGGCGCACTTCCTCGAGCACCTCTTGTTCAAGGCGACGCCAACGCGCACCGCGGTGCAGATCGCGCAGGCCGTCGACGCGGTGGGCGGCGAGCTCAACGCGTTCACCGCAAAGGAACAGACCTGCTACTACGCGCACGTCCTGGACACCGACCTCGAGCTGGCGGTCGACCTGGTCGCCGACGTGGTCCTCAACGGTGTCTGCGCGCCCGACGACGTCGAGTTGGAACGCGACGTGGTGCTCGAGGAGATCGCGATGCGCGACGACGATCCGGAGGACGCGATCGGCGACGTGTTCCTTTCGGCGCTGTTCGGGGTGCATCCGGTGGGCCGCCCGGTGATCGGCACCGTGGACTCGGTGTCGGCGATCACCCGCGCCCAGCTGCACTCGTTTCACGTCCGCCGCTACACCCCCGAGCGGATGGTCGTCGCGGTGGCGGGCAACGTCGACCACGACGAGGTGGTGTCGCTGGTTCGGCACTACTTCGGCCCGCGGCTGCAGCGTGGCCGCACGCCGCTGCCACCGCGCAAGGGCGCCGGGCGGGTGCCCGGACGGCCGACCCTGACGCTGGGCACCCGCGACGCCGAACAGACCCATCTGACACTCGGGGTGCGCGCACCGGGCCGGCACTGGAAACACCGCTGGGCGCTGTCGGTGCTCAACACCGCGATCGGCGGCGGGCTCAGTTCGCGGCTCTTCCAGCAGATCCGGGAGGAACGCGGGCTGGCGTACACCGTGTACTCGACGGTCGATACCTTCGCCGACACCGGCGCGCTGTCGGTGTACGCGGCGTGTCTGCCTGAGCGGTTCGCCGACGTTGTGGACGTCACCACCAAGGTGCTTGAGACCGTTGCGCGTGACGGCATCACCGCCGACGAATGCCGCATTGCGAAGGGCTCACTGTGCGGTGGTCTGGTTCTGGGACTGGAAGACTCCGGTTCCCGGATGAACCGCATCGGCCGCAGCGAGCTCAACTACGGCGAACATCGGAGCATCGGCCACACGCTGGCCCTGATCGACAGTGTCACCCTCGACGAGGTCAACGCGGTGGCCCGTCGTGTGCTCTCCGGACCGCACGCCGCGGCGGTGCTCGGACCGTATCAGTCGAAACGTCAACTGCCGCATCGACTTCGCACGCTCTAAGGGCAACCGTGGACGTCGAAGACAAAGTGGCCGTCGTCACGGGCGCGGGTTCGGGGATCGGCCGTGCGCTAGCTACCGCCCTTGCCCGGGCCGGCGCCGCGGTCGTCGTCGGTGACATCGACCGTGCCAGAGCCGAGCAGACAGCCGAAACCATCTGCACCCTCGGTCACCGGGCGTTCGCCCGCGAGGCCGACGCCAGCGCCGACG
>JAFAWC010000307.1 GCA_019242135.1 Mycobacteriaceae bacterium
TACAAGTGCGCGATCGCGATGTGCGCGCCGGCGAATCTCAAGTCGTTTATCGAGTCGATCCCGCCGTATTGGGCGCCGATGATTGCGATGTTCAAGAAACGGGTCGGTGATCCGCAGACCGAAGAGGAGTTTCTTTGGTCACGGTCACCGCTGTCCAAGGTCGACAGCATCGTCGCGCCCATGCTCATCGCTCACGGTGCGAACGACCCGCGCGTCAAGCTTGCCGAAACCGAACAGATCACGGCCGCTATGACGCAGAAGGGCATCGATCACGAACTCGTCGTCTTCGACGACGAAGGCCACGGGTTCGCCAAGCCGACCAATCGGCTGAAGTTCTATCAGTTGGCCGAGAGCTTCTTGACCAGCCATCTCTGAGCGCCGAGTTATCGTTCTTCGCGTTGCCCGAGTCGCGGCGACTGGTCGCGGCTGACCCACGCGAGTGTGCCGATCAGCGCCGCCACTACCAGCGCGGACAACCCCATCCACCACGCGGCACCCGTGAATGAGCGCGCACTGGGATCGGTGTACCGGGCTTGGGCGGTCATCGTGCTCACCACGCCCGGCTTGAGTTTCCATTCGACGACTTGCGAATCCACCTGGTCACCGTTCGTGGAGGTGACGGCGCCGGGAAAAGACACCGAAAGTGAAACGTCGGCGCTGGGGTCGGTCAGCGACGTCAGGTCCGCCCGGCCGTCCAAGATCACCGAGTCGCCCGCCCGCCGCAACGAGATGTCCACCCCGGCCGCATCGTGGTTCATGTTCGCCAGCTGGGGAAACTCGGCGAACGTCAGGTCGGAGAACACGGCTTGCGATCCGACGTATCCGTCTTTGGAGTAGTCGGAGATCACGACCTTCTGGCTGAACGGCAGGCCCTCGCCGTTGAACTGCGGGCCCTTGTCGTCGGGGTTACGCGGCTTGGATGCGGCGGTGATCTGCCCGGACACCCGGTCGTCGGGGGATATCGTGACCGATGCGCGAATGCGCACGCAGCCGGTTGCCAGGGGGATCAGGATCAGCAGAACCGCTAGCACAACCGCGTGACGTCGCCGGGGGAGCACGGGGTCATCCTAGAGGGGCAGCGTGCGACCCAGGATCGCGAACGCGCGCGGATCCCCCGCGAAGTGGTGTCCGCGCACGATGTCGGCGAAGCCCAGCCGCCGATAGAGCCGCCACGCTCGGTTGTTCTCGCCTCGGATCTCAGGTGTTGACAACAACACGTACGCCTCGTCGCGACCCGCGAGCAGGCGGCGGGTCAGCGCCTCGCCGAGCCCGCGTCCCTGCGCGCGAGGGTGGATGTGTAACTCCGTCAGTTCGAAATAACTGCCCATCAGCGAGCCGATCTGCGATGCCGCCAGTCCCGTCCGGTGCATGCCCTGCAGGACCTGCTGCTGCCACCACTGGTCGGGGGCCCCGCAATAGCCGTACGCCACGCCGATCATCGGCGCGTCGACCAGCGGCCCGTCATCGCCCGGCGCGTCGACTGCTGCAACCCCGTGCCAGCCCTTGCGCCGGCTGTGCTCCATCCACATCGAGGCGCGGTGGTCCTCGGTCCCGCGGGGGTAGCGCATGGCGTCGACATAGATCGCCAGCGCGTCGCCCAGCCGGCGCTGCATGTCGCGCGGCGACAGGTCGATCAGAAATGTCGCCACGTCCGGGTCCCTCCGTGAAGCGTCCGCATGAATCACGCTACCTATGGGCGTTGGGCACCTATAGAATCGGCCGACCAACTAGGTGGTATGGCCGCCAGCGGCCTCGTATCATGACTGTCAGTTGCCCGGTAACGGGGGCACCCATCGGGATCGCAGCGGCGGCGAGGAGGGACGAATGCCACTCTCCGATCATGAGCAGCGCATGCTCGACGAAATCGAGAGCGCGCTGTATGCCGAAGATCCCAAGTTCGCGTCAAGTGTTCGGGGCGGCACACTGCGGGCTCCGACGACGCGTCGGCGGATCCAGGGGGCGGCGCTTTTCCTGATCGGGCTGGCGATGCTGGTGTCCGGCGTCGCGTTCAAGGCCACGATGATCGGAACGTTCCCGATCCTGTCGGTGTTCGGGTTCCTGGTGATGTTCGGCGGCGTGGTTTTCGCGATCACCGGGCCGAGGATGAGCAAGACAGCCGACCGCTCCGGATCAGGTGCGCGGCAACGACGCGTCAAGGGCGGAGGCGGATCGTTCACCAGCCGGATGGAGGACCGCTTCCGTCGCCGCTTCGACGACTGACGTCCGCATTCTCCTAGCGGGGTGACCCATGAGGGTCGCCCCGTTTTTGTTGCCTGTGGGGACACGTGGCATAAGCACACGCCGAATTGCTACGATGGGGGGCAATGTGGGGGATTGTGGGGTAAATTGGCAGACATCGGAGCCCCTGGGGTTCCGAGGGCGTGGCAGGAGGACGCGGAGTGTTCCTCGGCACCTACACGCCCAGGCTCGACGACAAAGGGCGGCTCACGCTGCCCGCCAAGTTCCGCGATGCGCTGGCAGGAGGATTGATGGTCACCAAGAGCCAGGACCGCAGCCTCGCCGTCTATCCGCGCGACACCTTCGAGCAGATGACGCGGCGGGCCTCGAGTGCCTCGCGAAGCAATCTGGAAGCCAGAGCGTTCCTGCGTTACCTGGCGGCGGGGACCGACGAGCAGCACCCCGACGCGCAGGGCCGGATCACCCTGTCGGCCGAACATCGTCGCTACGCCAACCTGTCCAAGGACTGCGTCGTGACGGGATCGGTTGATTACCTGGAGATCTGGGACGCGCAGGCCTGGCAGCAGTACCAGCAGGCGCACGAAGACGACTTCTCCGCGGCAACCCATGAGACTTTGCGCGACATCCTCTGAGGCGCGTGCCCGTGCATCGTGGCCTCTGCCCGATCCGACCCTGGCGTCCTTCCCCAACGCCAGGTTCGCGTTATCGGACAGGGACCCGGGTGCAGGGGTAGCGATGGCTCCTCACCTGCCCGTTCTGCTGGATCGCTGTGTTGAGCTGCTGCGACCGGCCCTCACCCGGCGCAGCCCCGACGGGTCGGGCGCGGTGCTCGTCGACGCCACCCTGGGCGCGGGCGGGCACGCCGCGCGATTCCTGGCGGAGCTCGCGGGCGTGAAAGTCATCGGCTTGGACCGCGATCCCGATGCGCTGTGGATCGCGGGGGAGCGGCTCGCGCCGTTCGCCGACCGCGTCGTGATGGTCAAGTCGCGCTATGACGCGATTGCCGGTGTACTCGCGCAATCGGGTTACTGGTCCGGTGAATCCGTGGACGCGGTGCTGTTCGATCTCGGCGTGTCGTCGATGCAGCTGGACCGCCGGGAGCGCGGATTCTCTTATGCGGCAGACGCACCGCTGGATATGCGGATGGATCCAGAGGCGACGCTGACGGCCGCTGATATCGTCAACACCTACGACGAGGCGGCACTGGCCGACATCCTGGCACGGTTCGGCGAGGAGCGGTTCGCCCGCCGCATCGCCGCACAGCTTGTCCGCCGTCGCAAAATGCGCCCGTTCGCCAGAACCGGTGAGCTGGTCGAGCTGCTCTACCAGGCGATACCGGCACCGGCCCGGCGCAGCGGCGGGCACCCGGCCAAGCGGACCTTCCAGGCGCTGCGGATCGCCGTGAACGGAGAACTCGACTCGTTGCGCGAGGCGCTGCCTGCGGCGATGACCGCACTGCGGCCGGGCGGCCGCATCGCGGTGCTGGCCTACCAGTCGCTGGAGGATCGGATCGTCAAGACCATCTTCGCCCGTGCGGTGGCGTCGCGGACGCCGAGCGGGCTGCCCGTCGAACTACCCGGTCACGAACCGCGATTCGTCTCGCTGACTCGCGGGGCCGAGAAGGCCGGTTCGGCGGAGATCGACCGTAATCCGCGCAGTGCGTCGGTACGGCTCAGGGCTCTGGAAAAGTTGGAAATAGTTGGCAGAGAGGGTGGTTCATGACGACCCGGCGCGAAACACCCCCCCGACGGCGCGCCGAGCGTCAGGATCGCGGGAAACGGCCCGTCCGCTCCGGACCGAAGACCACGCCGACGCGCCGCCAGGCGCCCGCGGCTAGTACCAGCCAGGCCAGAGCCCGCGCGAAGGCCAGGAAAGCCAAGGCGCCCAAGGCAGTTCGTGCTCCGCTGCGAGAGCGGTTGATTGCCCGGCTGATGTCGGTCGATTTGCGGCCTCACACGGTGCTGGCCAAAGTGCCCTTCGTCGTACTGGTCATCGGCTCGCTCGCCGCCGGTCTCGGGTTGACGCTGTGGCTGTCCACCGACTCCGCCGAGCGGTCCTACGAACTGGGAAACGCGCGGGACACCAACCGGGCGCTGAACCAGCAGAAGGAGTCCCTGGAGCGCCAGGTGCTCGAGGCGCAGGCCGCCCCGGCCCTGGCCGAGGCCGCGCGCAACCTCGGGATGATCCCCTCCCGCGACACCGCCCACCTCGTGCAGGACGCGTCGGGCAACTGGGTCGTCGTGGGTGATCCCAAGCCGGCGGAGGGCGCCCCGCCACCGCCGCTGAACACCAAGCTGCCCGATCCGACCCCCACGCCCGCGGTCCCGGTCAACCGCACCGAGGTTCCCGTGCTGGTGACGAGCGCGCCGAAGCCACCGGGCAGCAACCCCGAGGTGATGGTCCGTGCCCCCGCAGCCATCGCGCCGGCAGCCACCCCGACCCCGGCGGCCGACCCCCTCGTGCCCGCCGGCCCATTGCCGGGTCCGCCGACGTCCCCGCCCGACGCGCCCCCGGCAGGCGACACCCCGTGAGAACCGCGCGGGATCGCCGGATCCGGCCGATCGTCGAACCGACCAAACGCGCGGCGTCGTTCGTCGCCCGGCACCGGGCCGGCAACGTCGTGATCTTCCTGGTGCTGATCGTCGCCTCGGCACAGCTGTTCTACCTGCAGGTGCCCGGCGCGGCCCAGCTCCGCAGCGAGGCCGCCGGCCAGCTCAAAGTCACCGACGTCACCAAGGCGACGCGCGGCAGCATCGTCGACCGCAACGGCAACAAGCTCGCGTTCACGATCGAGGCGCGCGCATTGACGTTCCAGCCGGTGAAGGTGCGCAAGGAGCTCACCGAGGCGAAGCAGAGGAAGCCCAGCGCACCCGACCCCGCGCAGCGGCTGCACGAGATCGCCGACGGGCTGGCCCAGCAGCTCAACAACCGCCCGGACGCCGCCACACTGCTCAAGAAGTTGCAGAGCGACGACAATTTCGTCTACCTCGCGCGCGCGGTGGATCCCGCGGTGGCCAACGCGATCACCACGAAGTTCCCGGAGGTCGGGGCCGAACGCCAAGATCTGCGCCAGTACCCCGGCGGTTCGCTGGCGGCCAACATCGTCGGGGACATCGACTGGGACGGCCACGGCCTGCTCGGGCTCGAAGACGCGATGGACGGCATGCTCGCCGGCACCGACGGTTCGGTCACCTACGACCGCGGCTCGGACGGGGTGGTGATACCAGGCAGTTACCGCAACCGGCACGCCGCGGTCAACGGGTCCACCGTCGAACTCACGCTCGACAACGACATCCAGTTCTATGTGCAGCAGCAGGTCGAGCTGGCCAAGACCAACTCTGGAGCGCACGACGTTGCCGCCGTGGTGCTGGACGCCAAGACCGGCGAAGTGCTGGCGATGGCCAACGACAACACGTTTGACCCGTCCCAGGACATCGGCCGTCAACAAGACCGCCAGCTGGGCAACCTCGCGGTGTCCTCGCCGTTCGAGCCGGGGTCGGTGAACAAGGTCGTCACCGCGTCCTCGGTGATCGAGTTCGGGTTGTCGACACCCGATGAGGTGCTGTCGGTGCCGGGGCAGCTCTCCATGGGCGGCGTCGAGATTCACGACGCCTGGGAGCACGGCACGATGGCCTACACCACCACCGGCGTGTTCGGAAAGTCGTCCAACGTCGGCACGCTGATGCTGGCTCAGCGCGTCGGTCCGGACCGCTACGCCCAGATGCTGGCCAAGTTCGGGCTGGGCCAGCGCACCGGCGTGGGACTGCCCGGCGAGAGCGCGGGCATCGTGCCACCGATCGACCAGTGGTCCGGTTCGACGTTCTCCAACTTGCCGATCGGGCAAGGGTTGTCGATGACCCTGCTGCAGATGACGTCGATGTATCAGACGATTGCCAACGACGGACTGCGGATCCCGCCGCGAATCCTCAGAGCCGTGGTCGCCCCCGACGGCAAGCGCAGCGAAGAGCCCCGGCCCGACGGCGTGCGGGTGGTGTCGCCGCAGACCGCCCAGACGGTGCGGAACATGTTGCGCGCCGTCGTGCAACGCGATCCGACCGGCGCGCAGCAGGGCACCGGGCCGCAGGCCGCGATCGAGGGTTACCAGATCAGCGGCAAGACCGGCACCGCCCAACAGATCAATCCCGGCTGCGGCTGCTACTACGACGACGTCTACTGGACCACGTTCGCCGGCATCACCACCACCGACGATCCCCGCTACGTGGTGGGCTTGATGATGGACAACCCGCAGCGCACCGCCGACGGCAAGCCGGGGACGTCTGTGGCGCCGCTGTTTCACAACATCGCCGACTGGTTGCTGCAGCGTGAGAATGTGCCGCTGTCACCGGATCCCGGGCCGCGGCTGACGTTGCAGGCCTGACCGCGCACCTGGGTACGGTGTGACGGTGTCCGTCACTCTGGCGCAGTTGGCCGAGAGCATCGGCGCACAGCTGGTCCTCACCGACCCGATCGAGGTGACCGGGGTGACGGTGCGGGCGCAGGACGCGGCGCCCGGTGACCTGTTCGCGGCCGTGCAGGGGCTGCATGTGCACGGCGCCCGATTCGCTTCGG
>JAFAWC010000379.1 GCA_019242135.1 Mycobacteriaceae bacterium
AGCCGCCGCGGCGGGGACGTCGGCCGCGCCGGGACCTGGCGCAGCCGCAGGGGCAGGCGTGCCGGTCAGTGCGGCGGGAAACCCTTGGACCCCGTTCTGCACAGCCTGCGGTATCTCGCCTGGCCGGGCGGCCATGTCTTGCAGGATGCTCAGGCACGGCACTCCGGGGCTGGTCTGCGTCACCGGGTTCGCCGCCGCGATGTGGCCCATCATGAGAACAGCCCAATACAACCCCGCAGTCGCGAAGGCGACGATCGCCCAGCGATTCGTGGTGCGTGACATGTCTCTCCAGCTTGTTGAACATCGATGCCTGCAGGGAACGTAGGTGCTGGCGGTCAATCTGCCGGCGCGACAATTGTGGGGTTTATAAAATCGATGCCAAGGAGAGCCGGTCCGGTGACTGGGCGCGGGTAGCGGCGCCGGTATTCAAAGACTTTGGCTGAAAGCAGAATCCGACGAGCTCGCCGGCTGCGATGACAACGGGCAGTGCCGAGAATACGCAGGTGAGGGCACGGGTTATCGCCACGGCGACAAATGGTTTCGCTGATTTGTTCCGTCGGCTGCGACGTCGCGTTACCGTGATGCCGCACCTGGCGGCCAGAAATCACTCATCGAGGGAGCCCTCAAATCGATATCAACACCATCACCGAGGTTGTTCGCCGGCCGCCGGAACGGCCGGGCACACTGTGGCGCGCAGGCGATGCCTGGCTGGCGGGGGGCACGTGGTTGTTTTCTGATCAGCAACCCGATACTCGCCGCCTGATCGACCTGGTTGCCCTTGGCTGGGACACCCTGGAGGTGACCGAGGCCGGTCTGCAGATCGGCGCGACGTGCACGATCGCGCAGCTGTACGCGTTTAAACCGCCCGCCGACTGGTGCGCGGGCTCACTGCTGAAGACCAGTTGTGAGGAGTTTTTGGCGTCGTTCAAGGTGTGGAACTCGGCCACGGTCGGCGGCAACATCTGCATGTCGCTGCCCGCCGGACCGATGATCACCTTGACCGCGGCACTGCAGGCCACCTACACGTTGTGGGCGACCGACGGCTCGCAGCGCACCGTGGCGGCCGTCGATTTCGTCACCGGCGATCACCGCAACGTCCTGGCACCGGGCGAGCTGCTGCGAAAGATCGACATCCCGGTCAGCGCGCTGCGCAGACGCCACGCCCATCGCCGCTTCACGCTGACCAAACTGGGCCGCTCGACGATCTTCATGATCGCCACCCAGGACCCGCAGGCCAACGACATGGTGTTGACCATCACCGCGGCCACCACCCATCCGGTGCAGCTGGTGTTCGAGTCGATGCCCGACGCCGACACGGTGCAGCAGCGCATCGACGCGCTCGACGAGCAGCTGTGGTTCGACGATCCCAACGGGTCGCCTGACCATCGCCGCCACCTCGCCAAGTACTACGCCGAGCAGATCCGCACCGAGCTGGAGAACCGATGACCTACACCGTGAACGGCAAGACCTTCGGCCAGCAGCCGCGGCCGGGACAGTGTCTGCGCACCTTTGTGCGCGAGCTCGGGCACTTCGGTGTCAAAAAGGGCTGCGACGCAGGCGATTGCGGGGCATGCACGGTGTGGCTGGACGGCACCCCGGTGCACAGCTGCATCACGCCGGCGTTTCGCGCCGAAGGCCGTGAGGTCACCACGATCGAGGGCCTGGGTACCCCGGAGGCGATGCATCCGTTGCAGCGGCAGTTCCGCGACGCCCCGGGTTTTCAGTGCGGCTTTTGCACCGCGGGGATGATCATGACCGCGGCCGCGTTGACCGAGGACCAGAAACGGGATCTGCCGCGAGCGTTGAAGGGAAATCTGTGCCGCTGCACCGGGTATCGGGCCATCGAGGACGCGATCCACGGGGTCGGCGCCATCGAGCACGCCGAGCCCGGCCATGCCGTCGGGACCAGTGTCGGTGCCCCGGCGGGCGCGGAGGTGGTGACCGGACGCGCGGAGTTCACCATGGACACCCACATCGACGGGATGCTGCACCTGAAGGTGCTGCACTCCCCCCACGCGCATGCGCGCATCGTGTCGATCGACAAGTCCGCCGCGCTGGCTGTGCCCGGCGTGCACCGCGTTTACACGTGGGAGGACGTCCCGCGCAAGCGATTTACCACCGCCATCCACACCGACCACCTCGTTGATCCCGATGACACATACATCCTCGACAACGTGGTGCGCTTTGCCGGTCAACGGGTGGCGGCGGTGCTGGCCGACTCGGTGGCCGCCGCCGAGGAAGGCTGCCGTCAGGTCGTCGTCGACTATGACGTGCTGCCCGCGGTGTTCGACCCGGAAGAGGCGATGGCCGAAGGGGCTCCGCAGTTGCACGGCTCGGATGACCCGTTTGTGCGCGACCCTGCGCGCAACATCTTGTTGGAGTTGCACGGCGGGATCGGGGATGTGGAAACGGGTTTCGCCCAGGCTGACGTGATCCACGAAGGCACGTATTTTTCGCCGCGGGTACAGCATGCGCATCTGGAAACCCACGGATCGATCGCATGGATGGACGATGGCCGGCTGATCGTGCGCACCAGCTCGCAGTCGCCGTCGATCGCCAAAGTCAAACTGTCGCACCTGTTTGCGCTGCGCCCCGATCAGCTGCGGGTGTTCTGCAAACGTGTCGGCGGGGCCTTCGGCGGCAAACAAGAGGTCATCTCCGAAGACCTGGTCGCCCTGGCCGCCCTGGACACCGGGCGCCCGGTGTGCTGGGAATACACTCGCGAGGAGGAATTCACCACCGCCTCCCCGCGCCATCCGATGAAGATCACCGTGAAGCTGGGCGCGCGGTCGGACGGCACGTTGACCGCGATCCAGTTCCGCAACGTGTCCAATACGGGTGCCTACGGCAACCACGGCGGGGAAACGCTGTTCGCCGGCTTCGCCGCCGTCGCTGCCTACCGCTGCGCGAACAAGAGATTCGACGCCTACTCGGTCTACACCAACAGTGTGCCCAGCGGGGCGCTGCGCGGCTACGGCATGACCCAGCCGGCGTTCGCGGTGGAATCTGCGATGGACGAGCTGGCTATCGCGCTGGGCATAGACCCGCTGGAACTGCGCCGCCGCAACATCGTGCGCCCCGGCGACGCGTTGCTGGCCATCGATGATTCCCCCGACGATGTCTCCTTCACCGAGGACGGACTGGGCCAATGCATCGACCTGGTCGATGCCGCGCTGCGCCGCAACGGCGCATCACCGGGGCTCGACGAGAACTGGCTGATCGGCACCGGGGTGGCCAGCTCGCTGCATGAAACCGCACCGCCCACCGACCACATATCCGACGCGTGGGTGACGTTACGCGACGACGGTGTGTACGAGATCGCCGTGGGCACCGTTGAATTCGGCGAGGGCACCTCCACCGCGCACGTGCAGATCGCCGCGGCGGTGCTGGGCACCACACCCGCGCGCATCCAACTCGTGCAATCCGACACCGACCGCAACGGCTTTGACACCGGGGCCTTCGCCAGCGCAGGACTCTCGGTCGCCGGCAATGCCGTACAGCGGGCTGCCACCGCCCTGCGCGACCGCATCATCGGGTTCGCGGCACTCCACACCGACACCCGCCCCGATGCGTGCGCGATGGATGACGACGGTGTCATCTGCGGTGAGCGGCGACTGTCGTTGGCCGAACTCATCGAGGCCGCCGGCAGGCGCGGTATCCGGCTTACCGAGTCGCGCAAGGCTTTCGGATCCCCGCGCAGCGTCGCCTCCAACACCCAGGGGTTCCGCGTCGCCGTGCATCGCGTCACCGGCGAGATCCGCATTCTGTACAGCGTGCAGGCCACCGACGCCGGGGTCGTGATCAACCCCGCTCAGGTCCGCGGCCAGATCGAAGGCGGTGTGGCCCAAGGCATCGGCTTCGCACTGACGGAGAACTTCCGCGTCGACGACAGCGGCGTGATGCGTAACCCCAATCTGCGCAACTACAAGATCCCCACCTACGCCGACATTCCCCGTACCGAGGTTCTTCTCGTGGACTCCACCGACTCGGTCGGCCCCATGCGGGCCAAAGGCATCGCCGAATGCTGTATCAACCCGGTCGCCCCGGCGTTGGCCAATGCGCTGGCCAACGCCACCGGCACCCGGCACCGCTCGCTGCCCCTGTCCCCCGAGCGCATCTACCACGCACTGGCTACTGCCCCCATGACGCCGGCCACCTGATCCCACCGAACCCGTCGATCGTTGAAGCGATTCGCTGCGGGCAGGCGGTGAAAAGAGGAGCATGCCAGGCGTGGGTGAGGTCTCGGTGGTCGGCTGCGTCGGCTCGCTGGTCGTGGCGACCCGCGGTGAGGCGGGCGCCGGGGAGGTCCTCCTCACCGTGCACGGAGCCAAAGAGGCTTACCTGGCGTGGTCGGCGCAGCCGCTGGCCAAGGGTACGAAGGTGCTCGTGATCGATGTTCGCGGCGCACGCACCGTCGTGGTGGAGCGCTGGACCAGCTTGGATTACTGACGGATTCGCAAGGAGCTCAACATGTTCGGTTACAAAGTGCCCGCACCCGACCAAGCGATGCTGATATCGGGGGGCCGGGCTCGCAGCGCCGCCCCGTTTCGGGTGGTGACCGGCCACGGCGCGTTCATCATGCCGTTCTTCCGCAAGGTTCGCTATCTCACCCTGGCCATGTGTGAGGCCGAGGTTGGCGAAAAGTGCGTCACCCGGCAGGGAATCACCCTCAACGTCCGGGCGGTGATCGCCTTCAAGGTCGGCAACGACAACGAAAGCATCGTCAGTGCCGCGCAAAGGTTCCTGTCCGACCAAAGTCAGATGTCTGTGCTGACCGGGCGCATCTTCGCCGGTCACCTGCGCTCGATCATCGGTTCGATGACCGTCGAGGAAATCATTCGGGAACGGCAGAAGCTGGCCACCGAAGTCCTCGATGGATCCAAGGAGGAGATGGCCAAGATCGGGCTGTCCGTTGACGCACTGCAGATCCAGTCCATCGATGACGGCTCGCTCGGATACATCACGGCGATGTCGGCGCCGTTCAACGCCGCCATCCAGCAGCAGGCACAGATCGCGCAGGCGCAGGCCAACCAGGCCGCCGCCGAAGCCGAGCAGGAATCGCAGCGCAAGCAGGCCGAGTTCGCCCGCCAGACCGCGATCGTGCGGGCCGAATACAAGGCCGAAGTCGACAAAGCCCAAGCCCAGGCCGCCCAGGCGGGGCCGCTCACGGAGGCCGAAACCCAACGCGAAGTCCTGGAGATGCGCACTGAGTTGGCGCAGCGTGCCGCCGAGCTGCGCCAGCAGGAGTTGGTCGCCGAAGTGGTCAAGCCCGCGGAGGCCGAAGCCAACCGCATCCGGATCCTCGCCGAGGCCGACGCGGCCAAGATGAAGATCCAGGCCGAAGCCGCGGCCTCCCACAACCGGGTGGCTTTGGACAAGATGCTCATCGACCAACTGCCTGAAATCGTCAAGCAGGCTGCCCAGGGTCTGTCGGGTGCTAACCTCACTGTCCTCAACGGGACCGACGGACTCAGCCAGGTCGCGACCGGGCTGGTGGGGCAGGGTCTTGCCATCTTCGATTCGCTGCGCGGCGGGCTGGCCGACCAAAACGGATCTGAGCAGGCCCGGCTGCCCGCACCGACGGCACAGGAGCCGTAACCGCGGCGCGGGCACCGCTGCCGTCCGATCAGTAAGTCCCCTCGGTTGTCCGAGCTGTGCGCCGGAATTACTTGCTGTAGGGGTTCCCCGGAAGCGACGGGAAGGGGTTCGACTCCGGATAGGGGTCGCCGCTAAAGGGTTGACCGGTGTCGGTTCCGGTAGGTTGCTGAGCGATTTGCACCGCGGTCGTGGTGGTCGAAGCGTTGGCCGGTGCCGCGATGGTGAAGACGTTGCCAAGGGCGGCGAGCCCGAACATGGCGGCGGCGGCGATGGTGACGAGGCGGGTCGTGGTCATGTGAGGTCCTTTTCTCGAAGCCGCTGGTGGCTGTGTCGGTCGAGAAAAGAATCGGACCGCGACCTCGAAGACTCCTCAAGAAATTCTTGGACCGTCCGAGGCGAACCCCGACTGAACGACGCGGAGTGCGGCGGCACGATTCCAAACGCTACGGTCATGAGGAGACACTGGAGGTGGGCGTGGCCGGGCAGGTACCGATGGTCGACTACTTGGTCCTCGATGACGGCGAGCCGCATCTTGTCGCTAACGAGTGCGCTCGCTGTAAAGCCCGGTTCTTCGACCGGCGGAACGCCTGCGCCAAGTGTTTCGCCACGGAGTTTTCTTCCGTCCCGATCGCGACGAAGGGCACGGTGCGGGCGTTCACGATCGTCGCCTTCGCCGCGCCAGGCGTGCCCACCCCGTTCGTGGCGGCGGTCATCGACTGTGACGGCACGCAGGTGCGCGCCAACCTGACCAACGTCGAGCCCGATCCCGGCCATGTCCGCACCGGGATGGATGTGCGACTGACGACCTACCCGCTCGGGCAAGATTCCGAAGGCACGACAGCGGTCGGTTTCGCATTCGAGCCGGCGGTCTGATCGCACGGCAGACAGCTTCACCACCATCACCTTGAGGTAAGGAGTACAGACGATGAGTGCCAGCGACGACGTCTGGATCCTGGGCATCCGGATGACGAAATTCGGAAAGCACCCCGACCTCGACGCGGTCGACCTGGCCGCCGAGGCCGCCATGGGTGCACTCGATGACGCCGGGGTCACCATGGCTGACGTCGGGGTTCTCGCCGCCGGCAACTTGATGAACGCCTCGGCGGGCATCGGCCAGCAGTTGCAGAAGCAGATCGGTCAGACCGGCATTCCCGTTTACAACGTCGCCAACGCCTGCGCCACCGGCGCCACGGCGCTGCGCACCGCCATCATGGCCGTCAAGGCCGGAGAAGCCGACTACGGCATGGCCGTCGGCGTCGAAAAGCTCGCCGGCGCGGGTCTTCTGGGCGCGGGCGGGAAGAAACGCGGCGACTCGACGACATGGAGCCCGTCGGGCCGCTACGGCGCGGTTGCGCCGGTCGACGGGCGGATCGGCACCGAGACCATGCCGGGTGTGTTCGCCCAGATCGGCATCGAGTACGACCACAAGTACGGCGGTCTGAGCTTCGAGCTTTTCGCGAGGATCAGCGAA
>JAFAWC010000441.1 GCA_019242135.1 Mycobacteriaceae bacterium
CACCCGTTCATGACCGGAACGGTGGTGGTGACGGCATGACGAACGAACGTGATCCACACGGGGGCACAGAATCGCGTGCTCCGCACGGGATGAGCCGCCGCCAGCTGATCCGCCACGGCGCCTGGTTCGGGTCGGCGGTCGTGCTGACCGTGGTGGGCGGTGAGGTGATCTCCCACGTCGCGGGCTCCACGCCGAGCACCTCGCAGGCGGGCCGGCCGACACTGCGCTTCGCCCAGGTCAGCGACAGCCACATCGGTTTTACCGGGGCTGCGAACCCGAACGTGGCCGGCACCTTCAGTGAGGCCATCAACCAGGTGAACAGCCTCGGCTACACGCCGGATTTCGTCATTCACACCGGAGACCTGACGCATCTGGGGAGCCCAACGCAATTCGATCAGGTCAAGCAAATGCTCACCGGGCTGAAGACGCCGCACATCTTCACGGTGCCCGGCGAGCACGACACCGCCGACGACGCCGGCCAGAAGTACCGACAGTTCTTCGGCGCCGGTACTCACGGCGACGGATGGTACAGCTTCGACATCGCCGGCGTGCACGTCCTCGCGCTGGTCAACACGGTGCACTTGCCGAAACTCGGGCAACTCGGCAACGAGCAGCTCGAGTGGATCGAAAAGGATGTCGCGGGGCTGTCCAGCGATACCCCGATCATTGTGTTCAGCCACATCCCGCTGTTCGCGATGTACCCGGACTGGGGCTGGGGCACCGACGATGCGGCCCAGGCACTGAGCTACCTCAAGCGGTTCTCGTCGGTGACCTGCCTCAACGGTCATGTGCACCAGCTGTTCTCCAAAACGGAAGGAAATGTGACGTTTTACAGCGGGACGACCACGGCCTATCCGCTGCCGCATCCCGGCGATGGTCCAGCGCCGAAACCCGTGACACTGCCGGCGGGCCAGCTGCACGACGCGCTGGGCGTTCGGGAGGTCAGTTACACCACCGGCCAAACCGCCCTCGCGCTGAAAGAGCAGAAACTGCAATGAGACTCACCGACATAGCATTGCGTCTCGGTATCGCCGGAGCACTTGCGGTGTCCGGCATCAGCCACGCCTACCTGTACATCCACGGCTACCGGCACATCCCGAACATCGGTACCGCGTTCCTCCTGCAGGCGAGCGTGAGCTTCGCGGTGGCGGTGCTGCTCGTCGTCGGCGGCCCCGCCTGGCTGCGGTGGGCGGGTGCGGCGGTGGCGGCGGGATCGCTTGTGGCATTCGCGTTGTCGCGAACCGTCGGGCTGCTGGGATTCTCGGAGCGCGGATGGCAGCCGGCGCCGCACGCGGCGATCAGCGTGGCGGCCGAAGCGCTCACGGTGGTGCTGTGGGCGGCCTGGCTGCTGCTCAGCCGCCGCGCCGGCCAAGGGGCTCTCGCAGCTGCTCGATGAAATCGCGGGTCTGCTCCCACGTGGGGAGCAGCCCCGCGGCGCGCACTTCGTGAAGCGGCGGTGCGTCACGATCGCGGCCCGACATCTGGAGGGCGGCGCCGCCTTCCGTCGGCCAGGCGATCGCCAGTTCGGGATCGGTGGCCGAAATGGTGTACTCGCGCTCCGGTGCGTACGGAGTCGAGCAGAGGTAGACGACTGTCGAATCGTCCTGCAGTGCCAGGAAACCGTGAGCCAGGCCTTCCGACACGTACACCGACCTGCGTTCGCGGTCGTCGAGCCTGACGGAGTCCCATCGGCCGTAGGCCGGGGAGCCCACCCGGACGTCGACGACTACATCGAACACCGCGCCGCGCACACACGTGACGAACTTCGCCTGGCTGGGGGGCAGTCGCGCGAAGTGCAGTCCCCGCAACACCCCCGCCGACGACACGGAGCAGTTCGCCTGGTGCAGGTCCAAGCGGTGGCCGGTCGCCTCGGTGAATTCGCGCTGAGTGAACCACTCGTAGAAAAGCCCGCGCTCGTCAGCGTGCAGCTGCGGAGCGATCTCCCAGGCGCCGGGGATCGCCAACTCTCGCGCGGTCATGTCACTGGCTGCGCTCGGCGTATCTCGCTTCGACGCTGTCCTTCAACGGCCCCCACCACGACACATTGTCGCGATACCATTCGATTGTCTTGCGCAGGCCCTCGGCAAAATCGGAATGTAGGGGCTTCCAAGCCAATTCGTCCTGCAGTGGCCCGGGATCGATCGCGTAGCGCAGGTCGTGGCCGGCGCGGTCGGACACATGGTCGAAGTCGTCGGGGTCGCGGTCCATCTCGCGCAGGATCATCCGCAACACGGTCGA
>JAFAWC010000073.1 GCA_019242135.1 Mycobacteriaceae bacterium
AATCGACGTTGTAGCTGATGAGTTGGATCGCGCGCCGCCGGAACATAGGTAGGTCGTCCTCTGGCAGGCCCAGCAGCTTGGATATCACACGGGTCGGAAACTCGAACGTGAAATTTCGTACCAGATCGGTTTTTCCCGTCGCGACGAACTCGTCGATCAACGCGTTGCAGACGGGGCGGACGATCTCGGGCTCCCAGCGGGCCAGCGATTTGGTCTTGAACGCCGCTGACACCAAGTTGCGATGGTCGCGGTGCTCCTTGCCCTCCATCGCGAGAATGGTCCGACCGGTGAACAACCCGATCGAGGTGTCATAGCCGCGCGAGTTGAACACCCGTCCGTCGCGAAGCACAGCGTTGACCGCATCGAAGGATAAGGCCGAGAACACCCGCTTCGGTCTCATCGATTCGGGAAGCCTGGAGTAGTCGACGACCGGCCCCCGGAAGACACCTCCCTGTCGACGTCGCTCGGCAAAGAAGGGATACGGATCGCGCTTCCACTCATCGGCTTTCTCGGCCGACAGGATCCCGTCGGCATGCGTCTCCACAGCTGGTCTCCCGTATCGGATCGTGGGCAGCGGACACTGCCGCAGGAACGTACTGTAAATGTTACAGTATCAGGGCCAGGACCTCCCGGACGGAGAAAACTCTGATGAGCGATGAGCCGCGACGAGCCGATCATGCCGACGTGGCGATCATCGGCGTGGGACTGCACCCGTTCGGCCGGTTCGAGGGCAAATCCGCGATGCAGATGGGCGCCGCCGCGATCTTCGCCGCCGTCGCCGACGCCGGCGTCGAGTGGAAAGACATCGAGTTCGGCGTCGGAGGCAGCTGGACGGTGGCCAACCCCGACGCGATCGTCAGCCTGGTCGGATTGACCGGAATCCCGTTCACCGATGTATTCAACGCCTGCGCAACCGCGGCCAGCGCGGCCAAGGCGTGCGCCGACGGAATCCGGTTGGGGGATTACGACATCGGCATCGCTGTCGGCATGGACAAGCATCCGCGCGGCGCGTTTACCGAGGACCCCGCTCTGGTCGGCATGCCCCACTGGTACGCGCAGAACGGCCAGTACCTCACCACCAAGTTCTTCGGGATGAAGGCCAACCGCTACCTCCATGAGCACGGTATCTCGCAACAGACCCTCGCCAAGGTGGCGGCGAAGAACTTCCGCAACGGCGCGCTGAACCCCAATGCGTTCCGGCGTAAGCCGATTTCCGAGCAGGATGTCCTCGACTCGCCGATGCTGAACTACCCGCTCACGCAGTACATGTTCTGCGCACCCGACGAAGGCGCCGCCGCCGTCGTGATGTGCCGCGCCGATATCGCGCACCGGTACACCTCGAAACCGGTGTATCTGAGAGCCGTGGAGATCAGGACGCGACGTTACGGCGCCTACGAGGTGAACACGACGTTTGCCCCTGTTGAGGAGGACGTGTCACCGACGGTGTACGCGGCACGTGCCGCGTTCGAGAAGGCGGGCGTGGCCCCGGATGATGTGGACGTCATCCAGCTCCAGGACACCGATGCCGGCGCGGAGATCATCCACATGGCCGAGTGCGGTTTCTGCGCGGACGGCGAGCAGGAGAAGCTGCTGGCCGACGGCGCAACGGAGATCCTCGGCGCAATGCCCGTGAACACCGACGGCGGGCTGATCGCCAACGGCGAGCCCATCGGTGCGTCCGGGCTACGTCAGATCCACGAACTGGTGCGGCAGCTGCGCGGGGAGGCCGGTGATCGTCAGGTGCCCGGGAAACCGCGGGTCGGTTTCGCCCAGCTCTACGGCGCGCCGGGCACCGCGGCCGCGACGGTTCTGTCGACCTAAGTGCCGACCGCCTGTTCGCGCGCCCACCGGTAGTCGGCCTTGCCGGCGGGGCTGCGTTCGATCGCCGGACGGAACACGATCGCCTTCGGCAGCTTGTATCGCGCGATGGATTTGGCTGCGTGTTCGATCAGCTCGCCGGCGTCGACCGTAGCGCCGACGGCAAGGGCGACGATGGCCACGACTTCCTGGCCCCACCGCTCGCTCGGCCGACCGGCCACCACCACGTCGGCGACTGCCGGGTGCGACGCGATTGCCATTTCGACTTCCTCGGCGAAGATCTTCTCGCCACCGGAGTTGATCGTCACCGAATCCCTGCCGAGCAGCGCGATCGAACCGTCTTCGAGGTGGCGCGCACGGTCACCGGGCACCGCATACCTCACGCCGTCGATGACGGGGAACGTGGCAGCGGTCTTGACCGCATCACCCTTATATCCGAGTGGCACATAGCCGCGCTGCGCGAGCCAGCCGATGCCCTGATGCCCCGGCGGCAATACGGAGCCAAGGTCTTCGGCGACCACAAAGGTGTCGGGTCCGGCGTTGAAGGTTCCGGTCGACACCGCCCCCGCTAGCGACATGTGGTGCATCTGCGCGCCGGTCTCAGAGGAGCCGACCCCGTCGATGACGATGACGTTCGGCAACGCCGCGATTAACCGCTCTTTCACCGACGGGGTCAACAGCGCGCCGCCGTTGGCCACCACCGACAACGACGACCCATCCGCCGATCCCCGCTCGATCGCCGCGAGAAGCGGCCGTGCGATGGCGTCGCCGACCACAGTCACGACCGACACGCGTTCGCGTTCGATCGTGCGCAGGACGTCATCGGAGTCCATCCGATCCACGATCGAGGAGAACACCAGCGACTGGCCGGTTGTGATCGCCGTCATCGCTCCCCATTGCGCGGCACCGTGCATCAGCGGCGGCAGGATCATGATCTTCGTCCCGGGGTTCTCGGCCGCCCGCGACACGATCCCCTCGTAGGAGGCCATGACTCCGCCGCCGACGAGGTCCCTGCCGCCGAACGATGTCACGAAGATGTCGTGTTGGCGCCACAACACCCCCTTGGGCAGTCCGGTCGTTCCGCCGGTATAGAGCACATAAAGATCGTCGGGGGACGGCCGAATCGGCGGCTCCTCAGCCGAACTCGACGCGATGATCGTCTCGTAATCCACTGCGCCCTCGAGCAGTTCGTTGCCAGAGCCGTCGGCGATCTGAATGAGCACCTTCAGGTCGGGCACGGAAGGCAGCACCTCTGCGACGCGCGGTGCGAACGCGCCGTGGTAGATCAGCGCGCTGGCAGTGGCGTCTGTCAGCAGGTACTGCAGTTCGGACTTGACGTAGCGGTAGTTGACGTTGAACGGTGCGACTCGCGCGCGCCACGCGCCGAGCATCGCCTCGATGTACTCGTTTCCGTTGTAGGCGTAAATGCCGACCAGGTCCTGACCGACCTCGTGACCTGCGAGGGCCGATCGTTCGGTGTGACATCCCAGCCCACGGGAGTACAGGTAGGCAGCAAGCCTTTTCGATCGATCGATTATTTCTGCGTACGTGTAATGCTTGTCGCCTTGCGCGATCAGCTCACGATCTCCGATGGCCGCGGCGACGGCGTCGGCGACCGCCGGGACCGTGAATCCCGTGCTCATCACCGTTTCCAGGTTTTTACGAGCTGGTCGGTGGTCGTGATGGTGGCCAACAGGGACAGCGTGTGCTCGATCACCGCGTCACCATACTCGGCGGGGACACCGGCGACTGCGTCGCGCGGAACAACCACACGGTACGCGGCGTTGACGGCGTCCATGACCAGGTTTGTGATCGCGACGTTGAGCGAGACGCCGACCCCGACGACGGTCGATACGCCGAGATTGCGCAGGATCGCATCGAGGTCGGTTCCTCCCATTGGACCGACCCCATGCCATCGGTGCAACACGATGTCGGTTGGCTCCGGGCCCAGCTCGGGTAGCAGCGTTGCGCCCTCGCTGCCCGGCGTGATGTCCACCCCGCCGGCGCCGACCGCGAAGATTCGGGCATTGCGGTTGGAACCGATCCCGTCGGGCCGTCGCTGCACGAGGCAGT
>JAFAWC010000100.1 GCA_019242135.1 Mycobacteriaceae bacterium
TCGTCGGGTTCCTCGTCACGATCTGGATCCTCGTCAAAGGTGGCGGCAGCGCGGGTTGGGCGCTGATCGTGATTGTGGTGCTGGCGGCCCTGCAGACGATTACCGCGATCGCGGCGCTGCTGCTCGATGCCGGCGTCATAACGCCGCCGGCTCCGCGACCCAAGTACGACCCGTACCAGCCCTACAGCGGTGGCTACTACGGACAGCCGCAGTTCTCCGGCCCGCCGTCCGGGCCACCCGGGCCACCTTCGGGACCGCCCCCCGGGCCTCCCGGCGCGCCGCCTCCTGGCTCCCAGGGCTTCGGTCAGCCTCAGGGTTTTTCCCAGTACGGCGGCTACCCCGCCGGCGGCTTCGCCCCGCCGGGACAATCTGCGCAAGGGCAACAGCCGGCCGGCCCGCCGACGCCGCCCACCGGCTTCCCGACGTACGCCCAGCCGCCCAGCCCGCCGGCGGCCACCGAGCAGTCGGCCCAAGAATCGACGCCCCACCACGAAGCAGCGACCCAGCAGGTGCCTATTCAGCCGCAGTCGCCGTCCGGCCCTCCGCCGTCGTAGCCAGGCGCTGCCTCGAAGCCGCTAGTGGACCGCGACCGGCCGGCGGGTACGCGTCAGGCACGGGACCTGTTGACGGTCGCGTTCGGCCCCTCCGTGGTGGCGCTGTTGGTCATCGCCGCCGTGGTGCTCATCCAGCTGGTCGTGGCCAACAGCGAGATGACCGGCGCGCTGGGCGCCATCGCCAGCATGTGGCTGGGCGTACATCAGGTGCCGGTGACGATCGGCGGCCATGAGCTGTCGGTGATGCCGCTGCTGCCGGTGCTGGCGATGGTGTGGGGGACGGCGCGCACGACGGCGCACGCCACGCCCCCGACGGGTTCGTGGTTCGTCATTCGCTGGATCGTTGGCTCGGCGCTGGGCGGTCCGCTGCTGATGGCGGCGATCGCGCTGGCGGTCATCCACGACGCCGCGTCAGTGCTCACCGAACTGCAGACACCGAGCGCGCTGCGCGCATTCGGCGGTGTGCTGGCGGTGCACGGCATCGGTGCGGCGCTCGGTGTGGGCTCGCGGACCGGGCGCCGGCTGCTGGAGGGGTTGCGGTTGCCGATGTGGCTCGGCGAGTCGGTTCGCGCCGCCGCCGCCGGCGTGCTCGCGCTGTTCGGCCTGTCGGGGGCCATCGCGGCGGCGTCGTTGGTCGTGCACTGGGGCACGATGCATCAGCTGTATTCGATCACCGACTCGCTGTTCGGGCAGCTCAGTCTCACGGTGCTGTCGGCGCTGTACCTGCCCAATGTGATCGTCGGCACGTCAGCTGTAGCAGTCGGGTCGAGTGTGCACGTCGGGGTGGCGATGTTCAGCGCGTTCACCGTCTTCGGCGGTGATGTTCCCGCGCTTCCGGTGATGGCGGCGGCGCCGACCCCACCGTTGGGCCCGTTATGGGTGATCCTTCTCGTCGCCGCCGCGGCATCGGGTGTGGCCGTCGGACAGCAATGTGCCCGGCGACCACTGCCGGCGCCGGCAGCCGTCGCAAAGCTGCTGGCGGCTGCCGTGTTGGCGGCGGCGGTGATGGCGCTGCTCGGATACGCGGCGGGCGGCCGGCTCGGCAATTTCGGCGACGTCGGAGTTGACCAGAGCACGTTCGCGCCCGCGGTCTTCCTGTGGTTCGCCGGAATCGGTGCCCTTACCGTCGCCCTGTCCGGCGGCATCGCACGACGGCGAATACAAGACGCCGACGAGCCGCCGGCGATTGCCGACGAGCCGCCCGCGGTTGCTGACGAGCCGCCCGCGGTTGCCGACGAGCCGCCCGCGGTTGCCGACGAGTCGCCCGACGCGGCCGATTAGGCTGCGAGCGTGCAACAGCCGCGCCGCGTGCCCCCCACCGCGCCGGCTCGGCTCGTGGTGCTGGCGTCGGGGACGGGATCGCTGCTGGCCTCGCTGCTGCGGTCCGCTCGTGGCGACTATCCCGGTCGGGTGGTTGCGGTCGGCGTGGATCGCGACTGTCCCGCCGTAGACGTCGCCACCGCCGCCGATGTGCCCGTGTACCGTCTGCGGGTCAAGGACTTCGGTGACCGGGCCGCGTGGGATGCCGCCCTCACCGATGCCACCGCCGAGCATCAGCCCGACCTGATCGTGTCGGCTGGCTTTATGAGAATCCTTGGGCCACAGTTCCTTTCGAAATTCATGGGCCGAATAGTGAATACCCACCCGGCACTGCTGCCGGCCTTCGCGGGCGCGCACGCCGTCCGTGACACGCTGGACTACGGAGTCAAGATCACCGGTTGCACGGTGCACCTGGTCGACTCGGGCACGGACACCGGACCTGTCCTGGCCCAGGAAGTGGTCCCGGTGCTCGACGAGGATGACGAATCGAGCCTGCACGAACGGATCAAGGTCGTCGAACGGCGACTGCTGGCGGAGGTGATCGCCGACGTGGCCACCCGCGGCGTGACCTGGATCGGACGGAAGGCGACGATAGGATGACCGCACCACACGGGCGCACCCCGATCGAGCGCGCGCTGGTCAGCGTCTATGACAAGACGGGCCTGATCGACTTGGCGCGTGGGCTGCACGAGGCCGGCATCGAGATCGTCTCCACCGGTTCCACCGCGAAAACCATAGCCGGAGCTGCTATTCCGGTGACACCGGTGGAATCGGTCACCGGTTTCCCCGAGATTCTGGACGGTCGGGTGAAGACGTTGCACCCGGTGGTGCATGCCGGACTGCTCGCCGATAGTCGAAACCCGGATCATGTCGACGCGCTTCATCGACTGAAGATCGCGCCGTTTGGTTTGGTGGTCGTGAATTTGTATCCATTCACCGAGACGGTGGCATCGGGTGCCGGCGTCGATGAATGCGTCGAGCAGATCGACATCGGCGGTCCCACGATGGTCCGCGCCGCCGCAAAGAACCACCCGAGCGTCGCCGTGGTCACCGACCCTCTCGGCTATGACGGCGTGCTCGCTGCGGTACGTGCCGGCGGATTCACACTGGAAGAGCGGAAGAAGTTGGCGGCGTTGGCGTTTCGACACACTGCTTCCTACGACGTCGCGGTCGCGATGTGGCTGGGGTCCGTGCTGGCGCCCGAGCACCCACCGCAGCCGCTACCCGACTGGTTCGCCGGTATGTGGCGGCGCGCAGCGGTGCTTCGATATGGCGAGAACCCACACCAGCGCGCCGCGCTCTACGCCGACGATTCGTCGTGGCCGGGCCTGGCGCAGGCCGAGCAGCTGCACGGAAAA
The DNA here is from genome assembly GCA_019242135.1 of Mycobacteriaceae bacterium. Classification (GTDB taxonomy): domain Bacteria; phylum Actinomycetota; class Actinomycetes; order Mycobacteriales; family Mycobacteriaceae; genus Mycobacterium. The sequence goes on from JAFAWC010000100.1 coordinate 3,233, forward strand.
GAGATGTCGTACAACAACTTCACCGATGCGGACGCGGCCTGGCGGGCCGCCTTCGATCACGAGCAGAC
>JAFAWC010000510.1 GCA_019242135.1 Mycobacteriaceae bacterium
CATGGGCATCGTGTTCGTCGTGATCTGGGTGGCCATGTTGGCGTGGATGGCCACCGAGATGGACAAACTGCCCAGCACGACCACGACATATGGCAGGTATTCGATGCCTGCCGCGACGTGGATCGCGCCGGGAGACTCACTGGGCACCGGAGTGCGGCTCACCAACGGCTGATCAGGGGCCACTTTCCGAGCCGCTAGGCTGGCCAACGTGTTCGAAACCCTGTCAGACCGGTTGACCGGCGTCCTGCAGAACCTGCGCGGAAAGGGCCGGTTATCCGACGCCGATATCGACGCCACCACGCGCGAAATCCGCCTGGCGCTGCTCGAGGCCGACGTCTCGCTGCCGGTCGTGCGCGGGTTCGTCGCCCGCATCAAGGAGCGCGCAAAAGGGGCCGAGGTCTCGGCGGCGCTTAACCCCGCTCAGCAGGTCGTCAAGATCGTCGACGAGGAACTCATCGCCATCCTCGGTGGGCAGACCCGCCAACTGGCGTTCGCCAAGACCCCTCCAACTGTCGTGATGCTCGCCGGTTTGCAGGGTTCCGGTAAAACCACGTTGGCCGCCAAACTTGCGAAATGGCTTAAGGGGCAAGGTCATACCCCGTTGCTGGTGGCGGCGGACCTGCAACGGCCCGGGGCGGTCAACCAGCTCAAGATCGTGGGTGAGCGCGCAGGAGCCCACGTCTTCGCTCCGCATCCCGGCACGTCGGTCGAGGGCGCCGCCGAGCACGGACCGGGCGACCCGGTGGCGGTGGCGGCCGCGGGTCTGGCCGAGGCGAAGGCCAAGCACTTCGACATCGTCATCATCGACACCGCCGGCCGGCTCGGCATCGATGCGGAGCTCATGTCGCAGGCGGCCGCGATTCGCGACGCCGTGAACCCCGACGAGGTGCTGTTCGTCCTCGATGCGATGGTCGGCCAGGACGCGGTCGCCACCGCCGACGCATTCCGCGAGGGTGTCGGATTCAGCGGCGTGGTGCTCACCAAGCTCGACGGCGACGCCCGCGGTGGCGCGGCGCTGTCGGTCCGCGAGGTCACCGGTGTGCCGATCCTGTTCGCGTCGGCCGGCGAAAAGCTCGAAGACTTCGACGTTTTCCACCCCGATCGAATGGCCAGCCGGATTCTCGGGATGGGCGACGTGCTCACGCTGATTGAGCAGGCCGAGCAGGTTTTCGACGCCCGCCAGGCCGAGGCGGCCGCCGCGAAGATCGGCAGCGGCGAGTTGACGCTCGAAGACTTTCTCGAACAGATGCTCGCGATCCGCAAGATGGGGCCGATCGGCAACCTGCTCGGCATGTTGCCCGGGGCCGGCCAGATGAAAGAAGCGCTCGCCGCCGTCGACGACAAGCAGCTGGACCGCGTGCAGGCGATCATCCGCGGCATGACCCCGGCGGAGCGTGCCGACCCGAAGATCATCAACGCCTCGCGCCGGTTGCGGATCGCCAACGGATCAGGCGTGACGGTGTCGGAGGTGAACCAGCTCGTCGACCGGTTCTTCGAGGCCCGCAAGATGATGTCGCACATGGCCGGTCAGATGGGCATGCCGTTCGCGCGCAAGAGCTCGCGAAAAGCCAAAGGCGGCAAGGGCAAGAAAGGCAAGAAGGGGGCGCGTGGGCCGACGCCGCCGAAGGTGCGCGGTCCGCTCGGCGCCGGGATGCCGGCCGGCTTCCCGGATCTGTCGCAGATGCCGCCCGGCCTGGACGAGTTGCCGCCCGCGCTGGCCGACATCGATCTGTCGAAGCTGAACTTCCCCAAGAACTGACCCGATGAGCGCTTCCGCGCTGCGCGTTCGTGGCCGTGGGTTGCCCGACGAGGGACCCGTCGAGTGGTGGGTCGTCGACGGCCGGCTCTCCGCCGAGCCGGTGGCCGGCGCGGACACGGTGTTCGACGGTGGGTGGATCCTGCCCGGTCTCGTCGACGCGCATTGCCACGTCGGCATCGGCGTCCACGGCCCGGTCGACCTGCACGAGGCCATCAGCCAGGCGCAGACCGAGCGGGACGTCGGCGCGCTGCTGTTGCGTGACTGCGGGTCGCCGATCGACACCCGCAGCCTCGACGATCACGACGACCTGCCGCGCATCATCCGCGCGGGACGCCATCTCGCGCGGCCCAAGAGGTACAGCCGCGGGCTGGCCGTCGACGTCGAGGACGAGTCGCAGCTGCCGGAGGCGGTCGCGGTGCAGGCCCGTCGAGGCGACGGCTGGGTCAAACTCGTCGGCGACTGGATCGACCGCGACGTTGGCGACCTCGCCCCGCTGTGGTCCGAGCACGTGCTCACGGCGGCGATCGACGCTGCCCACGCCAACGGTGCGCGGGTGACCGCGCACGTGTTCGGCGAGGATGCGCTGCCGGGGCTGGTGCGCGCGGGCATCGACTGCATCGAACATGGCAACGGGATCACCGACGACATCGTCGAGCTCATGGTCGCCCGTGGCACCGCGCTGGTGCCCACCCTGATCAACATCGAGAACTTCCCCGGCATCGCCGACGACGCGGAGAAATATCCCGTCTACGCCGCGCACATGCGCAACCTGTACGCCACCAGCCGGCAACGACTGGCCGCGGCCCGGGAGGCGGGTGTGCCGATCTACGCGGGCACCGACGCCGGTTCGATGATCGCCCACGGCCGAGTCGCCGACGAGGTCGACGCGCTCAAAAACATCGGGATGACGGCGACACAGGCCCTCGGGGCGGCATGCTGGGACGCCCGGCGGTGGCTGGGCCGGCCGGCGCTGGAACACGGCGCGTCAGCCGACCTGATCTGCTTCGCCAACGACCCGCGCAGCGGCGCAGCGGTCCTCAAGCGCCCCGACCTCGTCATCCTGCGCGGTGCCGTTTCCCCCTGAGTTTCTTTCGCTTACAAAGCACCAACGCTGGCCTGCGGGCTCTGGGCGAAACCCCAGTCCAGCAGCGCCGCCGCCTGATCCCAGTACGTCGGGCCGCCCTGGACCACCAGCCCGTACATCATCGATATCACCAAGCGTCGGCCGTTGCGCTGGGCTGCGGCGACATAGGTCTTGCGGGCCGCGTCAGTGAAGCCCGTCTTGCCGCCGAGCGTTCCCGGATAGCGCTGCAGCAGCTGATTCTCGTTGACGATCGGTTCGGGGCCGGCGTCGCCCGGGAACGTCGCCGACGGCTGGGCGGTGATCTGGGCGAACACCGGATTGGCCATCGCCGCGCGGAAGACGATCGCCAGGTCGCGCGGCGTGGTCCAGCCGCTGCCGCCGGGTCCGTCCAGCCCCGACGGCGTGGCGGCGTGCGTGTCCGGCGCTCCCACCGCGACGGCCTTGGCGTTCATTTTCGCCACCGCGGCGTCAAATCCGCCGAGCATGTCGGCCAGCGTGTTGGCGGCGTCGTTTCCCGACACCAGCAGGATCGCGTCGAGCAATTGGCGTGCGGTATAGGTGCGGCCCGGTTTGATGCCGACGCAGCTGCACTCGACCGCATCATCGGCCTGATTCGCCACGACCGTGGAATCCAGACCGACCTCGTCGAGGGCTGTGAGCGCCAGCAGCACCTTGATCGTGCTGGCCGGCGGATGGCGGACGTCGATGTCGCGGCCGGCGAGCACCTGTCCGCTGTCCATGTCGGCCACGATCCATTCGGGCGCGGGACCAGCAGGAATCACCGCGGTGCCCGGGGGCTGGATCTCCGAGTCGGCGTGCGCGGCGGGCGAGATGAACAGGGCGGCCAGCGCGACGACCACCGGGGTGACGAGCCTGCCGAACGATGAGCGGGAACAGCCAAACACCATGGGCGGTGAGCCTAGCGGGGTGAGTCGATGACGTTCAATCGACGAAGGTGGTGGTCATTGCCGCGCCGCCAAGGGCGAGTTGGCGGACCAGAGGATCTCCTCGCGCAGGTTGCGGCTGCGCCAGCCTTCGGGCGTGCGGACCATGTCGTGGTGGTAGTAGCCGCCGAAGTAGGTCAGCCCTGTCACGCCGGGGAACTGCATCGGGTTGAAGACCGCGGCCCGGACCTGCGCGCTGTCGCCGCTGACCTCGGCCTCGATGTTGGTGATGTAGTGCATGCCGCTCCACGTGATGGTGCCGAGGGTCTTGCGCAGCCATTCAACGACGTCGTCGCGCCGGCCGGTCGTGCCGCCTGACGCCGCGTAGTCGATGAAGGCGTCCTCGGTGAACACCGAGCGGTACAACTCCCAGTCCCTGGTGTCGAGCGCGCGCGAGTAGCGTGCGAGCAGGTGATGGATCTCGACGGCGTCGAGGCTTTCAGGACTGTTCATTGTCGCGGCCTTTGGTCGACTTCGACGCCCGTGTCACGGCGGGCAGCTTACCGGCACTGCCAACGGGCCGGAGCAGGGCTTGACTCTCGGCGCGATTTCGCTCGCTGACCAGCGGTCTGGCACAATGGGCGGCTGTCCGCGGGACCGACTACTGCCGGCCTGCGGTCATACCCACGCGAGGCAAAACCGGATCCGGGCGACCGCCTGACATCGCTGAATTGCCGCGTGACACGCAGAGGAGAAGTCGTTT